>NZ_JAIXHU010000001.1:0-231662 GCF_025671395.1 Paraclostridium sp. AKS73
GTACTTGGTGGGAAGCTGCCTGGGAGAGTAGGACGTAGCCGCGTAATCTTTTTTATTTTACGTGGATTTAAGTGGTGGTTGATATTTAGTTTGCGCTTGGGTCATAAAGCTGAGAAGATGCTTTAAATGACCACTTCGCTGCAAACTAAATATCAACCACTTTTTGTTGTGTAAAGCAAAATGATTTAAAATAGATTCAATATTGTAACTTAACAATAAGCATTTTTTTATATAGAATTAAGATAGATAGTACCATTGAAAAATATGAAATTTTATAATAAATAATGGAAAAACGAATCAGGTGGAAATTTAAATTATTTTCGTAGACTATTCATTATGTATATATTAAAAAATATTTTATATAAGGGTATATGTGCATGTACGACAAAATACGACAGACAAATAATTGAAAATGGTGTAAAATATTATAGTTACGTAAAATATGTGAATGAAAAGAATTATTATATATAAATGAATCAGAAAGAGGTAGCGAAATGAAAAAAACTGTAAAAAAAGCAATAATACCGGCTGCTGGATTAGGAACAAGATTTTTACCAGCTACAAAGTCTCAGCCAAAGGAGATGCTTCCTATAGTAGATAAGCCAACACTACAATATATAATAGAAGAGGCTATAAACTCTGGGATAGAAGAAATACTTATAATAACAGGAAGAAATAAGAAATCTATAGAAGATCATTTTGATAAATCCGTAGAATTAGAATTAGAACTTCAACAAAAAGGAAAAACTGAAATGTTAGAAATGGTTCAAGAGATATCTAACATGGTAAATATACACTATATAAGACAAAAAGAGCCTAAAGGATTAGGACATGCTATACATTGTGCTAAAAGCTTTATAGGTGACGAACCATTTGCTGTACTTTTAGGAGATGATATAGTAGACTCAGATACTCCATGTCTTAAGCAATTAATAGATGCTTACGATGAATATAAGACAAGCATATTAGGTGTTCAAGAAGTTGCTAAAGAAGATACTGATAAATATGGTATATTAGATTGTAAATATATAGAAGATAGAGTATATAAAGTAAAGGATATGGTTGAAAAACCAAGTGTAGAAGAATCACCTTCAAATATAGCTATATTAGGAAGATACATAATAACTCCTGCTATATTTGAAATTTTAGAAAATCAAGCCCCAGGTAAAGGTGGAGAAATACAGTTAACGGATGCTTTAAAAACCTTAGCTCAACATGAAGCAATATATGCATATAATTTTGAGGGAAGAAGATATGATGTAGGGGATAAACTAGGATTTTTAGAAGCAACAATAGATTTTGCTTTAAAAAGAGATAATCTAAAAGATGGATTACTGAACTATATGAAAAATGTAGTTGAAGAAATTAAATAATAAACTAAAATTTAAATTAACTTTAATTATTAAATTGATATAACAAATGATTGACATATAAAATTTATTATGATAATATATTTACACTGTTAAAATGAATATTGAGTAGATCAGATAATCGCGGGTAGCGCTAGCTGCACGAGGAAAGTCGGAGCTCCATAGAGCAGGGTGCTAGGTAACGCCTAGTGAGAGTGATCTTAAGGAAAGTGCAACAGAAAATAACCGCCAGTGATGGTAAGGATGAAAAGGTGAGGTAAGAGCTCACCAGCGGCTAGGTGACTAGTCGGCTGTGTAAACCCCACTCGGAGCAAGGCCAAGTTAGGATAAAAAGAGTATTGCTCGTACTCTCCGGTTGGTAGGCCGCTTGAGCTTATTGGTGACAATAAGCCTAGAAAGATGATTATCTAATACAGAACTCCGCTTATAGATTTGCTCGATTCAAAAGAATTTAGACACTAGAATTTTCTAGTGTTTTTTGTTTTTTAAAATAACAACACAGGGGTTAGATTTACACTATATGGGTGAATTAAAAATATGAACTTACATTTATATATTCAAAAAATTATGTTTATGGAATAAAAAAATTAAAGTAAATAAAAAAATAAAACCTATGCATATACATAGGTTTTATTTTTTATTGTTGTGGACCATCAAACATTTTATCATTATAAATGAAATCATGTAAAACTGGTAAGTTTTTCTCAGGATCAAATTGTAATACCCAACCTTTTTCCTGGCTGATTATACCTCCTTGACTATATCCATATTGATTATCATCTGGAATAGGGAACTCTAATGTTTTGATATCGAAGTTTCCTATTCCTAAAATATCTGTTCCTAAACCAAGTATAGTAGTTGGTTTCATATCAGTTTTTATAGATGGTAAAACTGAATTAAGGATTGATGGATATTTAAGTGGAGAAACTTCACTCATTTTTTTCATTGTTGCTTCTATTATTTGTCTTTGTCTATTATCTCTTCCATAAGCAGTATCATTATGTCTTATTCTCGCGTAAGCTAAAGCTTGATATCCATTTAGATTATGAACTCCAGGTTCATTTATAGTTTCTACTTTTTTGTCGGCGGCAACTTTATCTATTGCTTGACCATTTGTAATATAAATATTTAATTCTTTAAGTTCGCTAGGTTTAACATCAACCTCTACACCGCCTAATGCATCTATTATATCTACGAAACCAAAGAAGTTAACTATTCCATAATGGTCTAAATCTAATTCAAAGTTTTTTTCTATAGTTTCTAGTAATAAATTTATACCTCCATATGCATAAGCATGAGTAAGTTTTTGTTTTCCATGTCCTGGAATATCTACGTATGAGTCTCTAGCTAACGATGTAAGCTTAATATCTTTATGTTTACTATCGATAGTAAGAATCATCATAGAATCGGATCTAGATGGTTCATTCAAAGTTCTAGCATCTATTCCAACTAGAAGTATGTTTTGAATTCCATCAACTTTATTATAATTTGTTTCATTAACTATTTTATTAGTTTCTGAGTTACCCTGATACATCGAGTGTAGTTTAAAATAAACATATCCAAATGCCACGGCAGGAATTACCAGAACTAGTAAAAGTAAAACTATTACTAATTTTTTCAGTTTAGACAATTAAATCCCTTCTTTCTGTTTAATTAACATTGAGTATTTTTTGAAATCAATTCAAAACTAATTATATTAAATTAATATGAATTATTCAATCTAATAAAAGTTACAAAAAAACTAAGAAAAATATACAATATTGAAATATTATAGTATATAAATTATAATATAGACTATTGAAATATGTAAAAAAGAATTGGAAGAATATAAAAGCTCAAAAGAACTAAACTTAGAAGCCAATTTATAAACAAGTAAAACAAAATAAATGTATTAGTATAAGATGTAAAAATACACGTATAAATAAATCTTATCATATATTTAGAATAGAAATTATAATATAAATATTGTTTAATTTATAATTTCTAAATCATTACTATATTTTAAAATATCTATTAAGTATAAAATGTATGAAATTTAAATATTATAAATATGTACTTATTTATAATGACTTAATGAATTTATAATTAAATAATAAAATTGAAAATATTGTTTTGATTTTATTAGGGTTTACAAATTTATTAACATAATACCATCAAACTAAAAATATATTTATTAAATTAGGAAGGACAACTACAAATGTAAAATATCATAAAGTTTACACAGATTAAAAAAATTAAATTATAAATCTAATATATAAGTTTGTATAAAAAAGATGACACTTTATATTAAAATTATATGTAATTAAAAATAAGGAAGTAAAATTTATAATAAGATAGAATAATAAGCAATTTTAAGAAGTAATTGCTTATTTAAAAATATAATAATATAGTAATTAACGACAGATAATAATATAAAAATGAAAGGGGAGAAAATATGCAAAATAAATATTTAAGCAATAATTCAATAGATATAAGTGATGGGAAATTCGTATATGATGCAGATGCATATGCATCTCCAATTTATCTTTTTTAAAAAGATTAATTGATATAACAGGGTCTTTGATAGGACTTATAATATTATCACCTATATTTATAGTTGTAAGTATAGCAATTAAGGTAGAAGACCCTAAAGGAAGTATTTTCTTTGGCCAAGAAAGAAATGGGAAATATCCTAAAACCTTTAAAATGTATAAATTTAGATCTATGGTTCACAATGCAGAAGAGTTACTAGAACAATTGAAAGCACAAAATGAAATGAATGGACCAGCGTTTAAAATGAAAAATGATCCTAGAATAACTAAGGTAGGTAAATTTATAAGAAAAACTAGTATAGATGAACTACCACAATTAATAAATATATTAAAAGGAGATATGAGTTTTGTTGGTCCTAGACCTCCTATTCCAAGAGAAGTTGCAGAGTACGATGAATACCAATTGCAAAGGTTATCGGTTAAGCCGGGATTAACTTGTTATTGGCAAGTAAGTGGAAGAAATAATATAGATTTTGAAGAATGGATAGAACTAGATTTGAAATATATAAAAGAAAGAAATATATTTATAGATATTAAACTTATAATGATGACTATACCAGCATTATTAGGAGATAAAAATGCATCATAATAAAATGTATTTTAGACAAAAGCTTAAAATAAAAAATATTAAGCTTTTGTCAATTTTGTTTAAAAAGGAGATAGCTTAAAATATGAGCATTATGTATATAGGATGGGTAATTATACCTCTTATGATTTTTTTAAGTATAAAATTGGATATATCTAATTTTGTATTATTAACTTTATTTACCTCTTTTTTCACATCAACAGCAGTTGCATATGTTGAATATTTAGATTTATATATAGGATTACAACAGTTTATGGCAGGACTTCTTATATGTAAATTTATTTGCGAATTAATTATAATTAAAAATATAAAATATAAAAATATAAATGTATTTTTAACATTGTTCATTTTATATGCGAGTATGTCGATATTTATACCTTTATTTTTTGATAAAACAGATAGTTATGTAATAGGTGTTAGCTCTCATATGGACTTTTCTCCTGTAAGATTTTCTTTAAGTAATATAACTCAGTTAATATACTTATTATTAGGATTTATAGTTTACTTCACATCATATACTTCTATTGATCGCGAATATAGTAGATATGAATACTTTATGAATAAGTTTAATGATGCAATTTTATATAGTGGAATATCTTTAGGAGTTTTAGGTATTATCCAGATGTTCTTAAATTATAAAATATTTGATTTATTATTTAGACACTACAACTACAATATTCAGCAAGTTGATTTTTTAAACTTAGTTGTGAACAGACCATCGGGGCCAACAGGTGAGCCTTCTTTTTATGCATTAGCATTAGTACCAATTTTATGCTATGTTATTTATAACTTTAAAAATTATATTAAAAAAGTTAATATATATATATATATAATTTATATATTTACGATGGTAATACCTTTAGTAGTATCTAAGAGCAGTAGTTTTTTAATCGGTATGTTTTTGTTTATAGGTATTTTAATAATATTGGCTATAAACAAATTTATTAAAAATTATAAAAATGTAAAGGCAAGTTTTTTGAACTCAGAAAGAAGAGGCTTAATTTTATTAGGGATAACTATATTTTTTGTTATATCTATTTCTATTGTTATATACATTATTAATACGGATATATTCAGAGACTTTTTATTTAAAATTAAAGGTGGAGGGGTATCCGGGAGTGAAAGAACTATAGCATTAATGCAGCATTTACAGGTGTTTAAAGATAATTTTTTATTTGGTGTTGGGTTTGGAAGCCTAAGGTCAAAAGATTTAATGTCTACATGGCTAGCAGCTATGGGTATAGTAGGAAATACTTTATTTGCTATATTCTTGATTAAACAATTATATCAGTTATTTAAGATAAACAAATCTGAAACTATATCTTTAGCTATATTAATAACAATTAGTTGGGGTATATTATTTATTTCAGTTCCAGAACCATACTACCTATATCTATGGATATACTTTGCAATAGCAGACTATGTAATATTAAATATTGATGAACAAATATATGTAAACAAAAAATTGAAATAAGGTGACAAATATGAATTCAGTTATAATAAATGGCTTACAATATGCTAAAAATGGAGCCGGAATATCTAGATATACACACAAGCTAGCTCAATATATGGATAGAAATGTTGATATACTTATTCAGAAAAGTGTGGAAACTAGGTTTAGGCAGGACAATATTAAAGTTTTAGATAGAGATATAAATGGAAGTAAAGATAGAATATTAGAAGAACAGTTGAAAAGTTTAAAAATATTTAAAAAATATGAGTTGGTACATTTTCCTGATTATGCGACTCCTATACTGTATAGAGGAAAAAAAGTAGCTACGATACATGACATGGCTATGCACACTATGGAAGATAAATATACAAAGAGTCAAGTTTTTATAAAAAAAATTTTCATGGAGAATACAATAAAGAAAGCTGATAAGTTGATATGTATTTCTAATTTTACAGCAAAAGAATTAAAAAAATATTATCCATATGTAGATGAGAAAAAAATTGAAGTTGTTTATAACGGATTTGAATATACTCATGTAGATATAACTAACTCAGATAAAGAAAATGTATTAAATAAGTTTAACATAGATGAAAAGTACTTATTGTATGTGGGAACTATATCTCCGCATAAAAATATAGCAAGATTAATAGAGGCATTCTCAATATTGAGAAAAAAGGATACAAGCATAAACTTGTTATAGCAGGAAAAAAAGGGTGGATGTATAATGAAATCCTTAATAAATCAAAAGAATTAGGTATAGAAAATTATGTAATCTTTACTGATTATGTAACAGATGAAGAGTTAGAAATTTTATATAGATGTGCAGATGTTTTTACATTTCCGTCTCTTTATGAAGGATTTGGATTCCCTCCTATAGAAGCTATGGCGAGAAAAATACCTGTTGTTTCTTCAAGTGAAGGTGCATTAGGTGAGGTTGTTGGAAATGCAGCATTAATCTGCAATGCATATGATATTAAGGATATAGCTTCTAAAATAGAAGATGTAATAACTAATGAAAATTTAAAAAACGATTTGATTGAAAAAGGTATAAAGAGGAGCAGTTATTTTTCTTGGGAAAAAACTGCAAGACAAACCTATGAAATATATCAAAAAGTATTAAGAGGAGAATAATTATGAAAGTTGCTTTAGCACATGACTGGTTAACCAATATGGGTGGAGCTGAAAAGGTTGTTATAAACTTTAAACAAATATATGAAGATTCACCAATATACACAGTATCTTATAATGAACAAAATTTAGATCCAGAATTAAGAAATATTGATGTAAGAACTACATTTATTGACAAATTACCTAAAGGTAAAACAAATCACCAAATGTTTTTACCTTTTATGCCAACAGCTTGGGAACAATTAGATTTTACTGATTATGATGTAGTATTATCAAGTTCATCTTCTTGTGCAAAAGGAATTATTACTGCACCAGATACAGCACATATATGTTACTGCCATTCACCTATGAGATATGCATGGGAGTTCTATTATGAATATATGGAAAGAGAAAAACTAGGAAAAGCTAAGAAAAAACTTATAAAATATATAATGAACTACATACGTATGTGGGATAAAGCATCTGCAGATAGAGTTGACTATTATGTAGCAAATTCTAAAAATGTAGCAAAAAGAATTTATAAACACTACAGAAGAGAAGCTGATGTAATTCATCCTCCAGTTAAAGGTTCATATTTTAATATATCGGATAAGGATGAAGGATACTTCCTTATAGTTTCTAGATTAGTACCGTATAAAAGGATAGATTTAGCTGTAGAAGCATTTAATGAACTAGGGTTACCACTAGTAGTTATAGGCGGAGGATCTCAGCTAGAGTACTTAAAGTCTATAGCAAAAGATAATGTTAAGATAATGGGAAGACAACCAGATGAAGTAATAAAAGAGCATTACGCTAACTGTAGAGCATTTATATTCCCTGGGGAAGAAGATTTTGGAATAACGCCATTAGAAGCTCAAGCAAGTGGAAGACCAGTAATAGCATTTGGAAAAGGTGGAGCACTAGAAACTGTAGTATCTGAAAGAACGGGACTGTTCTTTGAAGACCAAAAAACAGATGAATTAGTGAAAGCTGTAAAGCAGTTTGAAAAAATGAATTGGGACAAAGAAGATATAAGAAAACATGCATTAACTTTTGATGAAGAAATATTCAAGTCAAAGATTAAAAATTATGTGGATGAAAAACATTTAGAACATAAGAACAAAATGAACAGTATAGGTAGAGTATTATAAAAAAATCGGAGTGATAGATATGAATATATTTAATGTAATAATGGCTGGAGGCGGAGGAACTAGATTCTGGCCTATGAGTAGACAAGCTAGCCCAAAGCAACTATTAAATTTAAGTGGAGTAGATACACTAATTAATGAAACTATAGATAGAATTAGTTCTATTTCTGATAAAAACAATTTATATATAGTAACTAATGAAACTCAAAGTGATTTATTAAAGGAAACTGTGCAAGATAAATGTATACATGAAAATGTACTTCAAGAACCATCAGCTAGAAATACTGCAGCAGCAATAGGTTTTGCTGCATTTAGCATAATGAAAAAACATGGTGATGGTATAATGTGTGTATATCCAGCTGATCACTATATAAAAGATGAAGAAGGATATATAAATACAATTAATGATGCAATAAAAGTTGCTAGTGAAAATGACAAATTAGTAACGATAGGTATAAATCCTACATTTCCATCTACAGGGTACGGATATATAAACTTTGATAAAGACGAAAGTTATAATAATGGAGCATATAAAGTATTAGAATTTGTAGAAAAGCCTAATTATGAGAAGGCTAAAGAATATGTTAAATCTCAAAAATATGTATGGAATAGTGGAATGTTTGTATGGAAGGTTTCTAAAATATTAGAAGATTTCAAAAGATATTTGCCAAAAGTATATGATAAGTTGGAACAACTTTCAAAATATATAGGAACAGACCAAGAATTTGAAATGATAAAACAAATTTATCCTACAATTCCATCTATATCCATAGATTATGGGATTATGGAGAGAAGTGATGATGTAGTTGTAGTGCCTGGGGAATTCGGTTGGAATGATGTCGGATCATGGGATGTACTAGGCGCTATATATGATACAGATGAACAAGGGAATATAAAAAGAGGTGAAACTATAACTATTGACACTGAAAATTCTGTAGTTTACTCAGAAGATAAATTGATAGCTACAGTTGGAATAAAAGATTTAATAGTTGTTTCAACAGAAGATGCAGTAATGGTATGTAAAAAAGATAAAGCTCAAGATGTTAAGCTAATTGTAGAAAAATTAAAAGAAGAAGGTAAAACTAAGTATTTATAGTATACTAAAAATCTTTAAAACAAGAGGTGGATAATTATGGAATATATGAAAAGTTACAATGAATGGATAAATAATCCTTATTTTGATGACGAAACTAAAAAAGAATTATTAAGTATAAAAAATGATCAAAAAGAAATAGAAGATAGATTTTATAAGAATTTAGAATTTGGGACAGGTGGACTTAGAGGGGTAATTGGAGCTGGAACAAATAGAATAAATGATTATACGGTAAGAAGAGCAACTTTTGGACTTGCAAATTACATATTACAAAATTGTGGAGATGAAGGAAAATCAAAAGGTGTTGTAATAGCATATGATAGTAGACATAAGTCAGCAGAGTTTTGTCTAGAAGCAGCTAAAACTTTAGCTGCTTGTGGAATAAAGGCATATATATTTGATAGCTTAAGACCAACTCCAGAATTATCTTTTGCTGTTAGATATTTAAGATGTACAGCTGGAGTTGTAATAACTGCTAGTCATAACCCACCAGAATACAATGGATATAAAGTATACTGGACTGATGGAGGACAAGTATGCCCAGTTATTGCTTCAGAAATTATTAAAGAAGTTAATGAAGTAAAAGAGTATAGTACTATACCAACGATAAGTAAAAGTGAAGCTATAGAAAAGGGTTATTAAAAGTTATAGGTGATGAGGTAGACAGTGCATTTGTAAAAGCAGTTAAAACTCAAGTTCTTAGACAAGATATTATAGACAAGGTAGGAAATGATATAAAAATATTTTTCACTCCTATACATGGTACAGGAAATTTACCTATAAGAACTGCTCTTAAGGAAGTTGGATTTAAAAATGTAGAGGTAATAAAAGAACAAGAATTACCAGATCCTAATTTCTCTACAGTAAAATATCCAAATCCTGAAGAAAAGGAAGTTTTCAATATAGCTATAGAAAAGCTAAAAAAGAAGGCGCTGATATAATAATAGGAACAGATCCAGACTGCGATAGAGTTGGAGTTGTAGTTAAAAATACTGAAGGAGAATACATAGTATTAAATGGAAACCAAGTAGGCTCACTACTAGTTAATTATATATTAGAAAATTTAACTAATGAAAACAAACTTCCAGTTAATCCTACAATTGTAAAAACTATAGTTACATCAGAATTAGGATCAGTAATAGCAAAATCTTTTGGAGTAGAATCTATAGATACTTTAACTGGATTTAAATTTATAGGTGAAAAAATTCATGAATTTGAAAACAATAATGAAAAAACATTTATAATGGGTTATGAAGAAAGTTATGGATACTTAGTTGGAACTCATGCTAGAGATAAAGATGGTGTTGTTGCAGCTTTATTAATATCTGAAATGGCAGCATTCTATTATGATAAAGGTATGAGTTTATACGAAGGTTTAATGGAGATTTACAAAAAATACGGATATTTTAGAGAAGAATTAAAATCTATAACTTTAAAAGGTATAGATGGAATGGAAAAAATAAAATCTATAATGAATTACTTTAGAAATTCAAATATAGAATCTATAGGTAGTTTAAGCATAAAAGAATTAAAGGACTATTCAAATGGTATAGAGGGTCTTCCAAAATCAGATGTACTAAAATTTATATTAGAAGATAATTCATGGATAGCTATAAGACCATCGGGAACAGAGCCTAAGATAAAGTTCTATTTTGGATGCAATGGTAAAGATAAAAATATAGTTGATGAAAAGATATCAAATTTAATGGATGATATTGTTAGAAAAACTGAGGCTATATAAATAGTTATCTTAAAAGGAGTAATTATGAAAAATAATCCAAGTGTTCATATAATATTACTTAACTATAATGGATATAAAGATACAATAGACTGCATAAAAAGCTTGCAGTCTATTGAGTATCCAAATTATAAAATAGTTGTAGTAGATAATAAATCAACTAATGAATCCGAAAAACATATAAAAGAATTTATAAAAGAAAATAAATTTGTACATTTTATACAAACTGGAAAAAATTTAGGTTTTTCAGGTGGAAATAATGTAGGAATAGATTGGTCTTTAAAAAATGGCGCAGATTATATATGCTTATTAAACAATGATACAACTGTAGAACCTGATTTTTTAAATATATTAATTGATGAAATGGAAAATAATAAGGATATAGGGATATCTGCAGGGAAAATAATGTACTATAGTAAGCCAGATATTATATGGTCAGCTGGAGGATATATAGATGAATCTAAATGTTTAGGTTATCATTATGGAATAAATTGCAAAGACAGTCAAGAATATAATATTAAGAAAGAAGTAACCTTTTTAACTGGATGCTTACAGTTAATTAAAAAAGAAGTAATAAAAGATATAGGGTTATATGATGATTCATACTTTTTATATATGGAAGATGTGGATTTTTGCTATAGAGCAAAGTTAAAAGGATATAAAATAATGTATATACCAGAAAGTAAGATATACCATAAAGTAAGTGCATCTACAGGTGGAGAACAATCTCCGATGGTATTATATTATATGACTAGAAATGTCATGTTATTTAATCAGAAATTCAAAGATACTTTAAAAAATAACACTAAATTTAATATTTACTGGAAGCTAAAGATGATATTAGATAGATTTAGAAGAAAAGATAAGTATAAATATATAGAAGAAGGTCTTAAAGACCATAAGATAGGGAAGTACGGGTGCAAAGTCTTTGAATTCAAATAAGAAAGAGGTAATATTATGAAAGTATTAATTACAGGTAGTAATGGTCAATTAGGATTAGAGCTTTCTAAACAATTACATGTTATTAGTAGTTATGATGTCATAAAAACAGATAGAGAAAATCTAAACATATTAGATTTTAAAAGCGTGAATGATGCTATAACTAGAGAAAATCCAGATATTGTTATAAATTGTGCGGCTCATACTGCGGTTGATTTATGTGAAAATGATATAGAGAATGCTTATAAAATAAACGCATTAGGCCCTAGAAATCTAGCAATAGCTTGTGAAAAAATAGGGTCTAAATTTGTGCAAGTTTCTACTGATTATGTATTTGACGGTAGTGGTAAAAGACCATATAGAGAAGATGATATGACTTGTCCTAACTCTATATACGGAACAAGTAAGTTGATGGGGGAAAAGTTTACAAAGGAGTTTTGTTCTAAGTATTTTATAGTGAGAACAGCATGGTTATATGGAGACGGAAACAACTTTGTAAAAACTATGCTTAAATTATCTGAAACAAATAATGAGCTTAATGTTGTAGATGATCAAGTTGGAAGTCCTACTAGTACAGTAGACTTAGCAAAAGCTATAATTGAATTAATGAATACTGAATATTATGGAACATATCATGGGACATGTGAAGGTCAATGTAGCTGGTATGATTTTGCCAAGAAAATTTTTGAATTAAAAAATATAGATATAAAAGTAAATCCAGTTACAAGTGAAGAATTTAAAAGACCAGCACCAAGACCTGCATATTCAGTTCTTGATAACTTTATGTTTAAATTAGTTGGATTAAACTCATTTAGAGATTGGGAAGAATCTTTAGCAGAATACTTAAAAGGAGAGTAGTGGTATTATGAAAGGAATTATATTAGCAGGTGGATCAGGAACAAGATTATACCCTATTACAAAATGTGTATCAAAGCAGGCATTACCTATTTATGATAAGCCTATGATTTATTATCCAATGTCAGTGCTTATGTTAGCAGGAATAAAAGACATTTTAATAATATCAACACCTAGAGATATAAGTGTATTTAAAGAATTATTTGGAAGTGGAAATGAATTAGGTATTAAGATAGAATATGCCGTTCAAGAACATCCAAATGGGCTTGCAGAAGCATTTATAATAGGTGAAGACTTTATAGAAAATGATAAAGTAGCATTAGTTCTTGGAGATAACATATTCTACGGATATGGATTTAGTGAAAGACTTAAAAGAGCGGTAGAAAGAGATGAAGCAACTATTTTTGGATATCAGGTTGCAGATCCAAAAGCATTTGGAGTAGTAGAATTTGATAAAGAGTTTAATGTTTTATCTATAGAGGAAAAACCTGAAGTTCCAAAATCAAATTATGCAGTACCTGGATTATATTTTTATGATAATGATGTAATAGAAATTGCTAAAAATGTTAAACCATCTGAAAGAGGAGAATTAGAAATTACATCAGTTAATAATGAGTATTTAAAAAGAGGAAAGTTAAAGGTAGAGTTATTTGGAAGAGGAATGGCTTGGTTAGATACAGGAACTCACAAAGGATTACTAGATGCATCTAATTACGTTGAGGCTGTTCAAACGAGACAGGGATTATATATAGCATGCTTAGAAGAAATAGCATATAGAAAAGGGTATATAGATAAAGAACAACTTTTAACTTTAGCTAAACCACTTATGAAAACTGATTATGGTAAATACTTAGTAAAAATAGCAGATGAGGTGAGATAATGGGTAACTTCAAATTTATAGAAACTAAAATAAAAGATTTATATATAATAGAGCCTAAAGTATTTGGAGATAATAGAGGATACTTTATGGAGAGTTATAACAGAAAAGACTTTGTAGAAGCTGGACTTGATATGACATTCGTTCAAGACAATGAATCTAAGTCTAAAAAAGGTGTTTTAAGAGGAATGCATTTCCAAACTAAACATACTCAAGGAAAACTTGTTAGAGTTACTGAAGGGGCTGTTTATGATGTTGCTGTAGACTTAAGAAAGGGATCGCCAACATTTGGGCAGTGGGAAGGAATACTTCTTACTTCTGAAAATAAAAAGCAATTTTATGTTCCAGAAGGTTTTGCCCATGGTTTTTTAGTTGTATCTGATGAAGCTGTATTTAATTATAAGTGTACAGATTACTATGCACCAGAATTTGACAGCGGATTATTATGGAATGACCCTGAAGTGGGAATAGAATGGCCTTTAGATGGAATTAAAGAAATATTATTATCAGAAAAAGATAAGGTACAAAAAACATTAAAAGAATTAGACATACCGTTTGAATATAAAGGAGAATAATTTTATGAAAAAGATATTAGTAACTGGAGGAGCAGGTTTTATTGGTGGGAACTTTGTTCATTATATGGTAAATAAATATCCAGATTATATGATAGTTAATTTAGATGCGCTTACTTATGCAGGAAACTTAGAAACATTAAAACCTGTTGAAGATAAGCTTAATTACAAATTTGTAAAGGGTGATATTGCAGATAGAGATTTTGTATTTAACTTATTCAAAGAAGAAAAATTTGATATAGTTGTAAATTTTGCAGCTGAATCTCATGTAGATAGATCTGTAGAAGATCCAGGAATATTTGTAGAAACAAATGTTATAGGAACACAAGTATTATTAGATGCATCAAAAGAGTTTGGAGTAGAAAGATATCACCAAGTTTCTACGGATGAGGTTTATGGAGATTTACCTCTAGATAAGTTAGACTTATTCTTTACAGAGAATACACCTTTAAATCCGAGTTCACCATATTCAGCATCTAAAGCTTCAGCTGATTTTTTAGTTCATGCATATCAAAGAACTTTTGGATTACCAGCAACAATATCAAGATGCTCTAATAACTATGGTCCATATCACTTCCCAGAAAAATTAATACCATTAATGATATCTAGAGCCTTAAATGATGAATCTCTTCCGGTATATGGAAATGGAGAAAATGTAAGAGATTGGCTACATGTTGAAGATCATTGTTCAGCTATAGATTTAATAATTCATAAAGGAAAAGTTGGAGAAGTATATAATGTTGGTGGACACAATGAAAGAACAAATTTACAAGTTGTTAAAACTATCCTTAAAGCATTAGATAAACCGGAAAGCCTAATAACTTATGTAACTGATAGACCAGGACATGATTTAAGATATGCGATAGATCCAACTAAATTAGAAAATGAATTAGGATGGAAACCTAAGTATAATTTTGATACAGGAATACAACAAACTATTGAGTGGTATTTAGATAATAAAACTTGGTGGGAAAATATATTATCTGGCGAGTATAAAAATTACAAGTTAAAGTAAAAGGGAGGTATTTTAATGAAAATAAACTTTATAATCCCTTTCACTAATTTTACAGGTGGAATTAAAATAGTTTTTGAATATGCAAATAGATTGAAAGAACATGGACATGATGTATTAATATATGTGCCAATGAAGGCATACTCGTTTTCAGATGAAGGAATAAAATCTTGTTTAAGAGTAGCTAAAGCATCTATTGGAAATACAATCAAACGAAGAAATGTAGTTGACTGGTTTGATTTAAAGGTTCCTATTAAATTAGTTCCTACTATAAAAAATAAGTTTATAAGAGATGCAGATATAACTGTAGCTACAGCATGGCCAACGGCATATGATGTTAATGATTTAACTGAAAGTAAAGGAGCTAAGTTTTATTTAATTCAACACTATGAAATATGGAGTGGAAGTAAAGAAAAAGTTGATAATAGCTATAAGTTGCCATTAAACCAAATAGTAATAGCTAAATGGCTACAAGATTTAATGAGTGAAAAATTTGATAATAAAAGTGAACTAATATACAACGGTATTAATACTGATGAATTCAATAATACAGGGAGAATTAATACTGATGATATAAATGTTTGCATGATGTACCATGATTTGGATTGGAAAGGATTTAAAGACGGGTTAAAAGCTTTTGAAATTGTAAAGAAAAAAAATCCAAATATAAATTTAAAATTGTTTGGAATAAAAGATGGAGAAGATATACCTGAATATGCAGAATTTAAGATGAGCCCAACTAGGGAAGAGTTAAAAGATATATACTTAAGTTCGGATGTATTTATCTTCCCAAGCAAGTCTGAGGGATGGGGACTTACAGTAGTAGAGGCTATGGCATGTGGATGCGTAGTAGTTGGGACTAGAACTGGAGCTTTAGATGAAATAGGAAAACATAATGAAAATAGCTTAATCTGTGATCCTGAAGATATTGAAGGTCTTGCTAAAAATTTAGAAATATTAATAAATGATAAAAATTTACTTGAAAAATTATCTGAGGCATCAGTAGAAACTGCAATGAAATTAGACTGGGAAATATCTATTAGCAAAATGCAAGACGTATTTAAATCAAAAATCAAAAACTAAAAATAGTTCACATTTAATAAAAGTTAAATTAGTAGATTAAATGTGAACTAATATATATCAAAAAGTTTAAAATTAAAATTTTGCACTACTCTATATAAAAAGTAAGTGTATCTTTTTGAGTTTATTAAAAGCTCATTATATAATTTAAATCAAGTTTAACATATTACATAAAATTTGAAGTTTAATGTTTTAAGTCGGGGTTAATATTGAAAATTTAAATCATGTGAGGGAGATATCAATTATGAAGAAAAGTACGATTAGTTTTTTAATCGCTCTTAATTTATGTTCAATTAATTTTATTGATGTAAATGCAGAAACAAAAGACATGCAAATCATAGAAGAACCTATGCAAAATCAAATACAGGAAAAAGATAAAGAACAAGTTATAACAACAGAAAAAAATGTAAATGAAGATCAAAATAAAGAACAAAACCAACCAGAGATTCAAGAACAAAATAAACAGTCTGTTGAAATAAAAGAAAATCAAATTCAGAATGGGTCATATTCATCAGATGTAAAAGAGAACTGTAAAATACTTATAAAACAATTTTATAAGGGGTTCTATGGAAGAGAAGCAGATAATGATGGACTAGAATATTGGTCAAATGAGATAGTTAGTCAAAGAAGAACGGTAGCTAATGTTTTTGAGTGTTTTATAAATAGTGATGAATGTAAGAGTAAAAATTATAATAATGAAGAATATGTAAAAGCGTTGTACATAGGATTACAAGGTAGAGAACCGGATGCAGCTGGACTAGAATATTGGACAAGTCAACTTGGATTAGGACAAAGCAGAAAAGTTGTATTATACAATATATTTAACTCTAATGAGTTTCAAACTAAGTTAGA
Source organism: Paraclostridium sp. AKS73 (assembly GCF_025671395.1). Lineage (NCBI taxonomy): Bacteria > Bacillati > Bacillota > Clostridia > Peptostreptococcales > Peptostreptococcaceae > Paraclostridium > Paraclostridium sp. AKS73. Next base: position 17,214 of record NZ_JAIXHU010000001.1, read on the forward strand.
TCTAATGGGAATAAAAAACAAAGGTCAAATAGACTTAGATTTAAATGACAATAAAGGAAGTGTTAAAAATTTAATAAACCAATTTTATAAGGGCATTTATGGAAGAGAAGCGGATAATGGAGGATTAGAGTTTTGGTCAAGTCAAGTGCTATACGGTAAACAAAGTATAGCAGACATTTTACTTGTATTTACAAATAGTGATGAATGTAAGAGTAAAAACTACACTAATGAAGAATATGTGAAGTCTATATACACAGCTTTATTTAATAGAACTCCTAATAATGAAGAATTAAACTATTGGGTAGGGCTTTTAGAGTCTGGAAATTCAAGAGTTTCTGTGTTAGCTATAAACATGAATTCAAAAGAATTCCAAGAAAATTTAGATAATATAGGAATTAAAAATAAAGGAACTATAGATACAAGTTTAGATGATAGAAAAGGTGAAGTAAAGGGAATAGTAGAGAACTTTTATTTAGGATTCCATGGAAGAAAAGCAGATCCAAGTGGAGCAAATTTCTGGGCGGATCAAATTATAAGTGGAAATAGAAGTGTGGCGCAAGTAGTAGATTCTTTTATAAATAGTGATGAGTTTAAAAATAAAGGATATTCAAGTGAAGAGTATGTAAAAGCTGTATATAAAGGTATTTTAGGCAGAGAAGCTGATATTGGTGGATTAAATTTTTGGTTAAATCAAATTGTAAATGGTGGAAGTAAAAAGTATGTTTTAAAATGTATATTTAACTCTCCAGAGTTCCAAGATAAAGTTAAAAGTATTGGAATAAAAACATAGGAGATATTGAACTATCTTCTAATGAGGTACAAAGTACAATTGGGAAAGCTAGAATTAAAGTTAGTGCTTTAAATTTAAGAAAAGAGCCTAGTTTAGAGGCAGACATATTAACTACAATGCAATCAGGTGATAGAGTAGTTATTTTAGGAAGAGTAAAAACTGATTTAACATATTATCAAATAGAGTATGTTAAAAACGGGAAAATTTACAATGGATATGCTAGCATGTTTGTAAGTGGAGTTAACACAACTGAAATTTTTGAAGATAATTTAAATAATGAGTTCTTAGGTGTGTTATCAGAAAGATATGAATCAAATGGAGATCCAGGACTTGTATCAAGTGGAAATGGAGATTATGGTGGGAAGTCATATGGTGCATGGCAGTTCTCTTCTACAATGGGATCTTTGGATGAATTTGTTAGCTGGTTGAGAAATGAAAATAATGAATTTTATAAAAAATTAACTGATGCAAGAGCATTAGACGATAATACAAATTGTGGACCTAATTTCGATAAAGCTTGGAAAGAAATTGCACAAAATCATAATAATACATTCTATAATTTACAACACAAATATGTAAAAGAGAATTTTTACGATAAACTAGTAAATAAATTATTAAAATCAGGTGATTTTTCAAATGTAGTATCTACATTTGCAGGTCGTAATGTACTATGGTCAACAGCAGTTCAGCATGGAGTTACAGGATCATACAGAATAATATCACCACTACAAAGTAAGTGTAATAATGTAGAAGATTTTATAAAAGCTGTATATGCAGAAAGAGGACGTAAAGATGAAAATGGTCAGTTAGTTTATTTTGCAAATAACTCTCAGGCTGTTCAAGATAGCGTTGCGAAAAGATTTATTAGAGAACAAGAAGATGCTATACAATGTTATAGATATAGTTTAGAAAATAAATAGAGGAAAACGTAGATGAGTAAAAAAATAATTAAATACATATTAATAATGATTCTAGTTGTGTCTGGATTATATTTTGCAGTTCATAGTTTAGGTAAAAAGGGTGCAGATGTAGATAGTGCGAATATTAGTAAACAAGACAATAAAGATGAATATGACTTGAAAAGCAAAGAATATAAAGAAAAGAATAAAAAGTCAAATACTGATTTTACTTTAGAGAAAGCTATTGAATTTTGTAAAGCAAAATATGGAAATGATGCAGATACAGTATATGTTGGAAATGAAGAAATGGAAAATGTAAATGGAAAGACGGGATATATAGTTCAAATTAAATCAAAAGAACTTATGAAACAAGGTGGTACAGGTGTATTATTTACAGTTTTAGTTTGTGAGAATGGAGAAATAATTGAAATAGAGTAATATATGAAGTTTTAATTTTAAAATAATATTTGCTAAAAACCGATTAAATAGATATTATAAAGAGTCTATTTAATCGGTTTATTTTATTTTTTATATACTTTATCATTAAAAATAAAATCCTGAAGTATTGGCAAACACTTATCTTCATCATAACGCCAAACCCATCCAGCATTTTTGTAAATGCCACCAGTACTATACTCTTCTATAGGAAATTCTAAAGTTTTAATATTAAAATTATCCATAGATAAAATGGAATTGCCGATAGATAAAATATCGGATGTGTTCATATTAGTTTTAACGTATGGCAGTATGCTATTTATTAAATCAGGGTATTTATTAATTGGCAAATGTTTAGCTTTTTCAAATGCACTTTCAAGTACAAGTCTTTGTCTATTGTCTCGCTCTAGAGCACTATCGTTATACCTAATTCGGCTATAAGCTAAGGATTGATAACCATTTAGTTTTTGTTTACCTGAATACTCTATATTTTTCATAGGATTTTTATTTTTATTTTGGTCAAAAGAATAACATTCTGGTATATATCGATTTAATTCTTGCATTTCATTAGGTTTTACATCGACAACAATTCCATTTAAAGTATCAATTATATTAATGAATGAGAAAAAATTCACAACAACATAATTTTGAATATCTATTTTAAAATTAGACTCAAGTGTTTCTAATAATAAATTAAGGCCTCCATAAGCATATGCATGTGTTAGCTTTTGCTTTCCGTGGCCAGGTATTTCTACATATGTATCTCTAGCTAAAGATGTAAGCTTTAGGTTTTTATGCTTATTATCTACAGTTAAAATCATCATGGCATCAGATCTAGATTTTTCCTCTGCATTTCTAGCATCTGTTCCAACTAATAAAATATTTGTTATTCCTTTTTCAGATGAATAATTTGTTTCTTTAAGTGATTTTATAGATGAAGATGGATCGTATACTTTATTTATTTTAGAGTGAATATAACCAAATATGCTTACAGGCAATAATACTAAAATAATTATAATGAAAATAAAGACTTTTTTAAAAATAGACATAGTATCCCCTTTGTATAAAATTTTGCTTTGTATATATTTATATTAAACTAAAAATACATATTTAACATCAATAAATAAAAAACTTATATCAAAATTTACAATGCTATCATACATAATAATATAGTTTAAACACAGGAGGCTATTTAAATGGTAGATATAAAAAAGATATATAGACATAATAGATAAAAATTAACTGTATAATAGAATATCCTGTAATAGAAAATCTAAATAATGATTTATTTATAGAGTATATAAATAAAAAAATACATGATGATATATTGATTTTTAAAGAAATATCTCAGGATGAATATATACATTCTAATATTAATACTATTATCTTTACAGAGTTTAAAGAGCATGTTAATAAAAATAATATAATTAGCATATCTATAATATTTTCTGAAATTTATAATTCTAATAAAATAATAAATTATATAAATACTTACAATTTTGACCTTAAGAGAAAGAGAGAATTGTTAATTGAAGATATTTTCAAAAATACAGGACTTATAGAACACAATATAGATGAAAAATTTTATATAACAAATGACTACGTATCTATAGTATTCTCTTCATATGAAAATAAAGATACATGCGATATAGATGAAATGAAAATTTATTTTAAAGATAATGAAAGTGACATATCAAATTACATTAAAAGTTATGTAATGGAGTGATAATATGAGATTTCTAAATGAATATGATAGAGAATCAGCAGTTGATTATGCTAGAACGTGGGCTTTATACAGAAATCCTAAATATAAAGACTATGACCCATGGGGAGGAGATTGTACGAACTATATATCTCAGTGTATACATGCAGGGGATATACCTTTTGATCATGAGGGAAAGGATATAATGCACCAATGGTATTGGTATAGTGATTTTAGTAGAACTCCAACTTGGACATCTGCAGATGCATTTGGTAGGTATGTTTTAAATAACAATAAATATAAAACTGAAAATTACGGTATATATGCAGTTCTAGCAGATTATGATGAATTAGAAAAAGGAGATTTAGTTCAATTGATATATCAAGGTAGTGCATATCACACAATGATAATAAGTGAAGTAATACTAGATGATAGAAATTACTTATTAGATTACTTAATATGCCAGCATACCGATGATTTGATAGATTTTCCTTTAAGCGAAAAAGAAGGAGAGAGAAGATATATAAAAATACTTGGGTATTATAAATAAGTAAAAGGGATGTATTAGAATAAATATGCATCCCTTTTTAACTACATATGAGAAATTATTAATTGTAAATTACCTATTAGTTTAAATTCTCCAAAGTTATTAGGCAATATAAAGTTATCGCCTTTATTTAAACTATATTCATTTGAATTTGATACTAGTTTTCCGTTACCATCTATGACACTATATAATTCGAATGGCTTATTTTGCGTTGAACTATACTCAGTGAAAACATCTAATTTATGAACACTAAAAAACTCATTACTTAAAAATGTTGTAAGTTTAAAGTTATCATTTTCAATAATACTATAGTTAGGTTTATTTTCAACATGAGGAACTGTAGTAACAGCTATAGATTTATCAACATGAAGCTCTCTTTTATTACCATTAGAGTCTACTCTATCGTAATCATAAACTCTGTAAGTAGTATCAGAGTTTTGTTGAGTTTCTAACACTAGAGTTCCTTTGCATAAAGCATGGATTGTTCCACTTGGAACATAGAAAAAGTCTCCTTTGTTAACTTTAACTCTTCTAAGTAAGTCGCTCCATTTATTATTTGAAACCATGTATTCTAACTCTTCTTTAGATTTAGCATTGTGTCCAAAAATCATTTCAGCATCGTCATCGCAATCTATTATATACCAACATTCAGTTTTACCTAATTCTCCATGTTCATTTTTCTTAGCATACTCATTATCAGGATGTACTTGAACGGATAAATTATCATTAGCATCTAATATTTTTGTAAGTAATGGAAATTTATCTCCAGCCATATTTCCAAAAAGTTCTTTGTGATTAGACCATAAGTTAGATAAAGTCATTCCCTTAAACTTTCCATTTGTAATTTCGCAATCTCCATTTTCATGAGAACTTATAGCCCAACATTCACCTGTATTTTCAGATGGAATTTCATAGTTAAAATTATCTCTTAATGCAGTTCCTCCCCATATTCTGTACATAAATAGTGGTTTTAAAAATAACGGTTGCATGAATACCCTCCTAAAATTAAAATAATATATCTAAAGTAATTATATAACATATTTAATTTAAAAGACAATAAGACTTAGATTTATCTAAATTACTAAAAACTAACTAATAGGATAAGTCAGATAAATTAAACATTATTGTTGAATAGTATTTAAAATTACTTTTTCAATCTCATCAGCATTTGGAGTAGCTATAAAATATACATAGTTGCCGATTGTTTTCAATATTGAATTTGATACACTTTCCATATTATCTTCTCCACCGTATCCGTCAGCGAATAATTTTAGTGAATTGCTTTTATACTTTTCTAAAGTTTTAAGTACAACTTCAGTATTATCAGTTTTTATAACTATGACATCTCTTAATTTTACATTGATCATGGCGCTTAACATAAAGCCTTCATCCATATCATTTTTTACAGAACTAAGAGCATAGAATTCTGAAGCGGGAATATCATTTAAAGGTTCTACATCTAAAAGATTATTTTTTAATATAGCATCTTTAACTTCACTCACGGGTACATCTTTAATATTTGAGTTAGAAGAGCAACCTGCAAGTAAAAAAGTAAAAAGTAAAAAAACTAAAAACAAAGTTTTTTCATATAATACCTCCGAATAAAAATATATTTATAGTTTACTATAAATACAATAAACAATGGAGTGATTTTATTGAAAATTTAAAAAATTTTAATAAAAAATTTAAAATTGTGTAAAAATTCTATATGTGGCAATAATTCACATCAAGAGGTGATTAAAATGAGAATTCCAAAACATGTAGGAATAATACCAGATGGAAATAGAAGGTGGGCTGAATCTAATGGGCTTACTAAAGACAAAGGATATGACAATGGACTGGATCCAGGGCTTGAAGCATACAGGGTGTGCAGAGATATAGGTGTAGATGAAGTCACATTTTATGGATTTACGACAGATAATACAAAGAGACCTGCTCCTCAAACTAAGGCTTTTACTGATGCATGCGTAAATGCAGCGAAGATGTTGGTGGATGAAGGGGCATCTTTATTAGTTATAGGAAATACTAGTTCACCAATGTTTCCACAGGAACTACTTCCGTATACTAGTCGTACAGAGGCTAAGGATGGGCAAATAAAAGCTAATTTACTAGTTAATTATGGGTGGCATTGGGATTTAAATACACTATCCACAGCTAAAGGAAATAATAAAAATAATATACATGAATACATACAGTCTTTTGATATATCTAGATTGGATTTAATAATAAGATGGGGCGGAAGAAGAAGGCTAAGTGGTTTTTTACCTGTACAATCTATATATGCAGATTTTTATGTTTTAGATGAGTATTGGCCAGATTTTAAACATAATCATATACATGAAGCTATAAATTGGTATAGTAAACAAGATATTACTTTAGGAGGATAAAGCTAGTCATATTGAAAATATAATCGAAAAATGCTAAAATTAACCTGAATTATAGAGTAGAAGGGTGGATGTATGGCAAAGAAGAAAAAAACTGTTAAGAGAAAAAGAATAAAAAAATCAAGACTATTAATTTTAGTATTTTTATTATTAGCAATTATATTTTCAATAATTTTTGGGTTAAAGATGTTAACGGGGTCAATAAGTGAGGACAAAACAAAAACTGACACTAAAAGCAATGAAACTAAAACTCAAGATAAGACTGAAATTGAACATCTTAGCTTAGATGAAGACAAATCAAAGGGCAAAATTAAGATATTGATAGATCCTGGACATGGAGGAAATGATGCAGGAGCTAAGGGAGTAGATGGTAGTTTAGAAAAAAATATATCTTTAGAAATTGCAAAGAAAGTAGCTGGAGATTTGTCTCAATACGAAGACTTAGAAGTTATTCTAACTAGAACAGAAGATACATATGTATCTTTAGAAGAAAGAAGCAAAATGGCTAATGAACAAGGGGTAAATATGGTTGTTTCTATACATCTTAACTCAGAAAGTGGAGGAAGGTCCGCGTTTGGGACAGAGACATATTACCAGTCAAATAATATTGATGGATCAGAACAGTTAGCTAAATCTATACAAGATACAATATGTTTATATTTAGATACTAAAAATAGAGGTATTTATCCTTCTAACTTAGAAATTTTAAGAGAGACAGAAATGCCATCAGTTTTAGTTGAAGCTGGATTTATAAGTAATAAGGAAGAAGAAAAAAAGCTTAGTGACTCGAGTTATCAAAATCAAATGGCAGAAGGTATAGCTCAAGGAATACTAAGATACATAGACTCTAAACATAAATAAAAAGAAGTATATATTATATACTTCTTTTTATTTATGTTTAATTGTATATTAATTAATTCAAACTTTGATATAATGGTAGCTAGAAAGTGTATTTTCTAGGGGGAAGTTATATGGAGATTCTAAATTGTAGTAATTACTATTTATCTGATTTATATGAAAATAGTTTAAGTGAAAATGAAAAAAAAGCTTTGGGGATTTATTATACTCCTAAATATGTAATAGATTATATTGTTAATAAAATTTTGACAGAACATGATTTTAATAAGAATCCATCTCCTAAAATATTGGACATGTCTTGTGGGTGTGGAAATTTTTTACTAGAGGTATATGATGTTTTGTATAAAAAGTTTGAAATTATAAAAAAGGATCTTAATATTGAGAATATACATGAACATATAATCAAAAATTGTATATATGGTATAGATATAGATCAAAATGCGGTAAATGTTTTGAAATATTCTTTGAGAAATAAAGAATTAGATTCACCTACTGATGAATTTAATATATACTGTTTTGATAGTTTAATGTATGAAGGAATAGATGATACTTTGAAAGAAACATTCTGGGGTGAGAAGTTTGATTATATAATAGGAAATCCTCCTTATATAGGACATAAAAATTTGACTATGAAATATAAAAAGCAATTAATAAAAAATTATGGTGACGTATATAAGGATAAGTCAGACATTTATTTTTGTTTTTATAAACGTATAATTGACTTACTAAAAAATGGAGTTGCAAGTATAATAACTCCGAGATATTTTTTGGAAAGTCCGAGTGGAGAAAATTTAAGAAACTATATAATTAATAATGTTAAAATTAAAGAAATTATAGATTTCAATGGATTTAATGTATTTAAAAATGCAAATGTAGCAAGTTGTATATTTACTATGGAAAAGGCAACGTACATAGATTCGAGTTTTGATTTTTATAGGATTACCAACTATAATATTAAATTAAAATTTATAGATGATATCAAATCAACTCTAAAGTTTAGTGACTATTTACTAAAATACATATGAATCAAAGTGATATGAGTGAAAAGTGGATTATAGATAAAAAGGAAAATGTAAATTTATATAACGTTATAGAAAAAGCTGTAAATATAAGCTAAAAGATATATGTATAAGTTTTCAGGGAATTATAACTGGATGTGATAAAGCTTTTGTTATAAAAAATAATGAAATACAATGTAATAATATAGAAAAAGATATAGTGAAAATTGGATTAAAAATAAAAATATTAAGAAATATTGTATAGAAAAAAGTGACTTAAAACTTATATATAGTGATGATATAAATGATATAAATAATTACATAGAATCTATAAAATACATACAAACTTATAAAAATAAATTGCAAAATAGAAGAGAGTGTAAGAAAAATACTCGCAAATGGTATCAATTACAATGGGGTAGAGATAAATCAATGTTCGAAAGAAAAAAGATAATGTATCCGTATAAATCAAGTGAAAATAAATTTGCTATTGATGAAAATAATAGTTTTGCAGTGCCGATGTATATTCATTTTGTATAAAGAAAGAATATGAAGAAGAATTTTCATACGAATATTTATTAGGATTATTAAATTCAAAGGTATATGATAATTATTTTAAGGTATTTGCAAAAAAGATGGGTAAAAATTTATATGATTATTATCCGAACAAAGTTATGGAAATAAGTATTTTTAAAGATGAAAATTACATAGAAATAGAAAATTTATCAAAACAAATTATAAAAAATATTAAATTTGATAATAAAGTAAATGAAGATATAAATTATTTACAACAAGAAATAGAAGAGCTAATAAAAAAATCATTGAATCTAAATTCACTAAATTAAGTATATATACATATATTCATAGTAAATGTATTTTACAGGGGGGAAATCATGATATATACTCAGGTTTTAGGTGGAAATAGTAAAGTTTATATAAAAGTTAAAGGATATTTAAACAACAATGAGATAAAAACGTTTGTAAATGATTATAGAGATAAAATAAAGGGAATAAAAACATCTAAGTATAATTTAATAATAGATGTAGATCCATTTGATGCAGACAATTTTTCTGATATTAAAAATGTTTGTATGATGTTTTACAAAACTGGTTATAAAAAGATATATTTAATAGACCCTAATAACTATATAATGTCAAATATAAAGCTAAATCCTATAGAGAAAAAGATGTTCTTAAAAGCAGTAAAAATAGTAAACAGTGATTTAGATATAAAATAGTAAAAATAGTAAATTTTTCATATTTAATTTAGTAAAATGCTAAAAATACAAGCTTCTATGTTGTTTTTAGAATCTAACATAAAATTAAAATTGAATAAATATTATAAAAAAATATAATTTTTACTTGAAATAGGGAGAAACTTGTAATATATTTGTTTTTAGGAAGATATATCTTTATAACTTATATAAGGTGATATTTATGAAAGGATTAGTACTTGAAGGTGGAGGCACAAAGGGTGCATACCAGTTAGGCGCATATAAGGCGTTAAGAGAGTTAGGTATAGAATTTAAAGGTGTTGCAGGAACCTCTATAGGAGCCTTGAATGGAGCATATATAGTACAAAATAACCTAGAGGTTTTAGAAGAGATATGGACTAAATATGACTATACTCATTTTATGGATGTAGATGAGGAAACATACCACAACATAAAGAATGTTGACTTTACTCCTAAAAACATAAATAGGGTTATATCTCTTATAAATAAAGCCAGAAAAAATAAAGGAATAGATATAAGTCCATTTAGAAGTTTATTGGAAAAGACTATAGATGAAAACATTATAAGAAATTCTAATAAAGATTTTGGATTAGTCACAGTTGTATGGGATGGTAAAATAATTCCAAGTCCTATGTTCTTAGAAAATATTGAAAAAGGAAAATTGTTAGACTATCTAATTGCAAGTGCTAGTTTGCCTATATTTAAACTAGATAAATTAGATGATAAATTATTTTTAGATGGTTTATTTCATAATAATATACCTGTAAGTTTATTAAGAGAAAAAGGATATGAAGATATTGTTGTTATAAGATTAGTTGATGATTTATTTGGAAAAATAAACTTAAATCACCATCAAGATGTGAACATGAAGATAATCGTGCCATCAGAGTCTCTAGGAGGGTGTCTAAACCTAGATCCAGACAATGTAAGTAAAAACATTAAGCTAGGGTATTTTGACGCTATGAAAACCTTTGACAGATATGATGGGTTAAGATATTATTTCAACAAAGAGTATAAATATGATGATGACTACTGTTTCTATAAGCTAAGCAATCTTAGTAAAGAAACTATAGAATCATTAACAAAGGCATTGAACATAAAAAGAGATATAAGCAAAAGGACACTTTTAGAAAATATAATTCCAAAATTAGGAGAATGTTTAAATTTACCAAAAGACTTCTCGTATAAAGATTTATTTTACTGTATATATGAGAAAAAGCTTGAGGAAAATAATATAAATAGAACAAACTTATATGATTTTAATAAGGTAGTAGAAGTAGTAAATACTAATATGAATTCTAATGTGAATTGGGAATCTAGTTTTGAAACTAGACCTATAATTACAATTCATAGGAATAGGTTTACTAAACTTTTAACAAATATAATAATAAATGATATAAAGGCATAAATTAATATTGCAAATATTTATATCAAAATATAACAAATGAAATCTATGGAGGTATTACAATGGAAAAAATAGTAACTATCAAAAATGCAAGTGGATTACATGCTAGACCAGCAGGAATGTTTGTAAAGAAAGCATCTGAGTTCAAATCAACAGTAGAGATAAAGGCAAAAGATAAAGTTGTAAATGCTAAATCAATAATGGGAATAATGAGTTTAGGATTAGCTCAAGGAGATGAAGTTGTTGTAGTTGCTAATGGAGAAGATCAAGAATCAGCAGTTAACGCATTAGTTGAGTTAATAGAAAGCGGATTTGGAGAATAATAAAAAATAAAAAGCCTCGGTGAAAACCGAGGTTTGTTGAATATATATAATGTATACACAAGACAATGGGAGGACGCATATATGTATAAAGGAACAGGAGCATCACCAGGAGTAGCTTTAGGAAAAGCTTTGGTTATAGAACATAGCGAACTTAATATAGAGAAGAAGAACATAGAAAATGTTGAGGCCGAAGTTGAAAAGTTACAAGTTGCAGTAGAAGAGTCAAAGAAAGAGTTAGAGCAAGTAAAAGAAAGAGCTAAAGTTGAATTAGGGGAACATGAAGCTGAAATATTTGAAGCTCACCTATTAGTTTTACAAGATCCAGAACTAATAGATCAGACTATAGCTAAAATAAGAGATGAAAAAGTAAATGCTGATTTTGCATTAAACGAAGTTAAAGAGATGTTTGTAAGTATATTTGAGTCAATGGACAATGAATATATGAGAGAAAGAGCAGCAGATATCAAGGACGTTACAAATAGAGTTTTAAGACATATATTAGGTATAAAAGTTGTAGATTTATCAGCTTTATCTGAAGAAGTTATATTAATAGCTCATGACTTAACTCCATCAGACACTGCAACAATGAATAAAAAAATGGTTTTAGGATTCTTAACTAACATAGGTGGTAGAACTTCTCATACTGCTATAATGGCTAGAACATTAGAAATAGCTGCAGTAGTTGGATTAAGTGATGTAACTGAAAATGTTAAGGATGGAGATTTTATAGTATTCAATGGGGAAACAGGACAAGTTATAGTTAACCCAGATGAAAAAGTTATAAATGAGTATAGAGATTTAAAATCTAAATTTGATGAAGAAAAAGAAGCATTAAAGCAATTAATAGGAAAAGCTTCTATAACTCTTGATGATAGACATGTAGAGCTTGCAGGGAATATAGGAAGCCCTAATGATTTAGAAGGATTACTAAAAAATGATGCAGAAGGTGTAGGACTATACAGAACTGAGTTCTTATACATGGATAAGGAAGATGATTTCCCAAGTGAAGAAGAACAATATGAAGCATATAAAGCAGTTCTTGAAGGTATGAATGGAAAACCTATAGTAATAAGAACATTAGATATAGGTGGGGATAAAGAGTTAAAATATTTCAAAATGGACGAAGAAATGAATCCGTTCTTAGGATATAGAGCTATAAGACTATGTCTAGATAGAACAGATATATTTAAAACTCAATTAAGAGCTTTATATAGAGCTAGTGTACATGGAAAATTAAGAATAATGTTCCCTATGATATCTTCTTTAGAAGAACTATTAAAATCTAAAGAGATAATAAAAGAAGTTTTAGCTGAAATGGATGCTGAAGGAATGGAATATTCTAAAGATGTAGAAGTTGGAATGATGATAGAAATACCATCTGCAGCAGTAATATCAGATATATTAGCTAAACATGTAGATTTCTTCTCTATAGGAACTAATGACTTAATACAATACACTTGTGCAGTAGATAGAATGAACCAAAAAATAAGTTATTTATATAATCAATTTAATCCGGCTGTATTAAGACTTATCAAATGGTAATAGACAATGCTCACAAAGAAGGCAAATGGGTAGGAATGTGTGGAGAAGCTGCAGGAGATCAAAGAATGATACCTATTCTTTTGGGAATGGGTCTTGATGAGTTCTCTATGTCTCCAATATCTATACTTCCAGCTAGAAAGTTCATAACTTCTGTTAAATATGAAGATATGAAGAAATTTGCTAATGAAGTATTAACTATGGGAACAGCAGAAGATATAAAAGCTTACGTAGATAAAACTTTCAATATGTAATATATTAAATAAAAAGAGCTACTATTAATAGTAGCTCTTTTTATTTTGATGAAAAATTCTGAAAAATAAAGTTTTTTGAAAATAAATTAAAAAGCATAAAACGGAATAAAAATAAAGTCAATTAAAATAAAAACAATAGAAAAATAAGAAATAAAGAATTATATATTTAATTAAATTACAAAAATGATTTGATAAGAAATTTTAGTTGACATAAATCATATATTGAAATAAAATTACTTTAAACAATTTCAAATCTTTTAAAAAGACGTTGAAAGGAAGAGTATATATAGGAAGTAGTCAAGAGCGAGTTGGTTATGGTGTGAGTCCAATACGAAGCCTATATTGAAGAACATCCTGGAGTTGCTAACCGAAATTTTAAAGAGTAGGCTTAGACGGAACCAAACCGTTATCAAGTTGGAACGCACTAAGATTTATCTTGCTGCGTTATTTGAGAGAACTTGATAATATATTCAGGTTAATCAGGGTGGTACCGCGGAGATATAAACTTTCGTCCCTATATTTTATATAGAGATGAGAGTTTTTTTTATGCAATAAATAGTGATGGCCACACTATAAGTTAAAATGTATGACGTCATACTCTCAAAATAAAAAATAAAAGGAGAGTATTAATATGAGTTTAATAATACCAAAAGGATATACATCAAAATTAGAAGTAATTCAGACACAACAAGCTATAAAAGACTTAAAAGATTTTTTTGAAAGTAGACTAGGAGAAACATTAAAACTTACAAGAGTATCCTCACCATTATTTGTTCTACCCGAGACAGGAACAAATGACAACTTAAATGGAACTGAAAAGGCTGTAAGCTTTGAAGTTCCGGACATAAAGAAAAATGCAGAAATAGTTCACTCTTTAGCTAAATGGAAGAGAATGGCTTTAAAAAAATATGGATTTTCAATAGGAAGAGGATTATATACAGATATGAATGCTATTAGAAAAGATGAAGAACTAGATAACATTCATTCAATATATGTTGACCAATGGGATTGGGAATTAATAATAGATAAAAAAGAAAGAACCATAGATACTTTAAAAGGTATTGTGAAAAATATTTACTCAGTTTTTAAAGAAACTGAAGAACATGTAAGTAGTATATATCCAGAAATACAAAAAACTTTACCTGAAGAAATTACTTTTATAACATCTCAAGAACTGTTAGATATGTATCCGAGTTTAACACCAAAAGAAAGAGAAGATAAAATTGTAAAAGAAAAAGGCGCTGTGTTTTTAATGCAAATAGGTAAAGTATTATCTACAGGAGACAAACATGATGGAAGAAGTCCAGATTATGACGATTGGGAATTAAATGGAGATATATTATTTTACAACCCAGTTTTAGATAACGCTATAGAACTTTCATCTATGGGGATAAGAGTAGACGAAAAAAGTTTAGAAAAACAATTAAAGTTAGCTAAATGTGAAGATAGAAAAGAATTAGATTATCATAAATCTCTTTTAAAAGGAGAATTACCATACACTATAGGTGGAGGAATTGGTCAATCTAGAATCTGTATGTACTTTCTAAATAAAGCCCATATAGGTGAAGTTCAAGTAGGTATATGGCCGAAAGATATGATAAAAAAATGTGAGAAATCTGGTATCAACTTATTGTAAAAATTGTATGTTTAAGAAAAATGCTCTATGAGTTATAATAGTTTTAAGTTATAACTTTAGGGGTGATAATTATGAAAGTATTAATGAGAATTATAGATATACTTTTAGATATATTAAAAAAAGTTTTAGTAAGATTTAAAGACGCTAAGTTTGGAATTATGTTTATAATTAACCTATTTAAATTACCTGACTTTTTTACAGATAAAGAGGTTAATATAATAAGTAAAACCAAAGTTACATCTGCAATTTTTATAGCTATAACATATCTTGTATCGGGAATAGACTTTATTCCAGAGATGATAACTGGAGTATTTGGTTTTGTAGATGATTTATTTGTACTGTTATGGAGTTTAGGTATAATTAGTGAAGAAATAGAAAAATATAAAAAATTAAAAAAAGAAAGCTATGACCCAAATATAATTGAGGGAGTAGATTTTTCAATAAAAGATGAAGAGTAGATTCCTACTCTTCATTTTTAAGTATATCTTTTAAAGACTCTATCAATAAAACATTATCATCATGATTTAAAGTACAAATTCTAAAGAAGTATTCATCTAAACCTTCAAAAGAATTACAATCTCTTATTATGAATTTCTTTTCAATTAGAATTTCTCTTAACTTTGATGCTGTTATTTTTTTTGTTTTAATTTGGCTAAGTATAAAGTTACCATCACTATGATACACTTCCAAGTCTTCAATCGAAGAAAGTTCTCTCAATAAAAATTCTCGTTCGCATTTCAACACAGAACTAGAAGTATCTATAAAGTCTGAATCAGTAAACATAACTTCACCCATTATAGATGCTAATGTATTTATGTTCCAAAGGTCTATATGATTTATAATTGAATCTTGTATTTGAGGATTACATGTAAGCCCGTATCCAAGTCTTATGCCAGGAGTACCGAAAATTTAGAGGTACCTCTTATTACAAATAACTTGCTAAAATTATCTACCAAATGTGTAGAAGAATAAGTTTGTGTATCTGTAAACTCAATGTATGTTTCATCAACCATTAAAAAGGCACTTGTATTTTCTAATATTTTTTTTATTTCATTTTTACTAAATGCAAATCCAGTTGGATTGTTTGGGTTGCAAATAACAACTAAATCACACTTATTTATGTTTATGTAATCTATAAACTCATCTACATCTACTTTGAACTTCTTTTCTTTTTTTGAAAAGAATTTATATATATCACACTTTACCTTTTTCAACTCTTTCTCATATTCAGAATAAGATGGAGATAATAAAACTGATTTTTTTGGATTAACTATTTCTATAAATGACGAAATAAGTTCAGTTGCACCACTTCCTAATACTATATTTTTTATATTACAATTACAATATTCTGATATTGAATTCTTTAGGTTATAGTAGTTTGGGTCAGGATATATAGATACCATATCTATATTATCTATAATAGCTTTTTTACCTAAACTAGAAGAGCCTAATGGATTTATATTTGAACTAAAATCTTTTAATTCATTTTTATTTAAACCTAATTTATTTGATAGGTCGTATAAGTTAGCACCATGATTTGTACTCATTTTAATAGTCCTCCTAAAATATTGATTACAATAATAATTATATATAATAATTTGCATATAATATATAACTAATACGTAAAAAATAAAAATATATGAAGGGAATAATAAGGATAAGAAATAAACACGAATTATTATTAAATAAAATAAAAAAATATTTCACAAATTATTTAAAGTATATGTTATAATGATATATATTAATATACGGTAAATTGGAGGTACAATTATGTACAAGGTTACAGGTGTAATGATAAGTGAAGAAGATATATTAACAAAAGTTAAAGAGCTAGGAAAAAGAATAGAGGAAGATTTTAAAGGACAAGAATTATTAGTAGTAGGTATACTTAAAGGTGCGAGTGTATTTGTTGCTGATTTAATAAGAAATATAAACTTAGATGTTAATATAGATTTTATGAGTGTATCAAGCTATGGAAGCTCAACAGAATCTTCAGGAACAGTTAAAATATTAAAAGACTTAGATGTAGATATAGAGGGTAAAAATGTTTTAATAGTTGAAGATATAATAGATAGCGGATTAACATTAAGCAATTTAGTGGCAGCATTAAAAACTAGAAATCCAAAATCTTTAAAATTATGTACGTTATTAGACAAGCCACAAAGAAGAAAAGTTGATATGCATGTTGACTATGTGGGATTTGTTATAGAAGACAAGTTCATAGTTGGATATGGAATTGACTATGCAGAAAAATATAGAAACTTACCATATATAGGAATAGTAGGAGAGTAATCTTCTACTATTATTTTAAAATATATTTTAAATAATTAAGATTGATTGTATAATAAAATTATAAATAGAACTTAATTATAAAATAAGGGGGATATGAATATGTACTATATAGGTGTAGACATAGGTGGTACAGGAGTACAAGCTGGTGTAGTAGATGAAAACGGGCAAATTCTTTTTAGAAAAGAATGTCCAACGGATGTTTTAAGTGGATTTGAAAAAATAATGGAAGATATTAATAAACTCGTAAGAAACATGTTAGAGGAAAACGGTGTTCAAATTTCAGAGATTAAGTCAATTGGATTTGGAGTTCCTAGTTTTATAAATAAAAAGGGGCAAGTGACATGTGTTAACTTAGGTTGGAAGGAAGAAGACTTCATAAACACTTTAAAATCTAAGTTTCCAGAAACAAATGTATATGCTGAAAATGATGCTACAGTTGCAGCTTTGGCAGAAGCTAAAGCTGGAAGTATGAAAGGTTGCGATGTAGGAGTTATGTATACTCTGGGAACTGGAGTAGGTGGAGGAATAATAATAAATGGGAAAGTTTTCAATGGAGCACATAATATGGGGTCTGAAATTGGTCATGTTATAGTAGACACTAATTATTTTGATTGTAACTGTGGAAACAATGGATGCTTAGAAACTTTTTGTTCAGCTACAGCTATTATAAAGTATGCTAAAAAATTAATAGAAGAAGGCAATGATAGTAAAATACTAGAATTAGCTAATAACAATATAGAGAACATAAATGCTAAAAATGTATTTGATGCATATAGATTAAACGATAAAGTTGCTATTGAAACTATAAACAGATTCAAAGAGTATTTAGCGAAAGCTATTGCAGGTATGATAAATACATTAGATCCAGAAGTTATATCTTTAGGTGGAGGAGTATCAAGAGCTGGAGATATAATATTAGATGGATTAGATGAATTAGTTAGAAAGTATATAATTTATAAAAATGAAGACTTCGCAGATATTGTAATAGCAACGTTAGGTGCAGATGCAGGTATAGTTGGGGCAGCATTTTTAAGCTAAAATTTTATAATAAATATATTAATGATTTTGAGAAGTTTAGTACTTCTCTTTTTTTTGCTCAAATATATTTAAATTGCACAAAAAATTATAATAAAGTACAAGTTACCTACGTAAAATTAAGTATAAACACAAGTATTTAAACAATTACATAAAAAAATCTAAGGGGGATGATATTATGCCAAATATAGTTTTAACAAGAATTGATAATAGGCTTATTCACGGGCAAGTAGCTACTATGTGGTCTTCTAGTGTTGGAGCTAATTTATTATTAGTGGCAAATGATGAAGTATCAAAAAATGAATTTAGACAGGGATTAATGGATATGGCAGCTCCAAGCTTTGCTCAAACAAGATATTTTTCTATAGAAAAACAATAAATATAATAAATAGAGCTAGTGAATCTCAGCATATCGCTATAATTTGTGAAACTCCACAAGATGTTTTAAAACTTGTTGAGGGAGGTGTTCCTATAAAAAAAGTAAATATAGGGAATATGCATATGGCTCAAGGTAAAAGACAAGTTTCTAAAGCAGTTTGTATAGATGATAATGATGTAGACGTATTTAAAAAACTTAAAGCATTAGGTGTAGAGCTAGAAATCAGAAGAGTTCCTAGTGAATCTGCTGAAAGTATAGATGAATTATTCAAATAAGAAAGGGGTAAAGTCATGGAATTAGGTTTTATGCAGATTGTTCTTATACTAATTGTAACTTTTATAGCTGCCATTGACCAATTTAACTTTTTAGAGTCTTTATATAGACCTATAGTTATGGGTCCGATAGTTGGGGCTATAATGGGAGATTTAAACACAGGACTTATAGTTGGTGGATCATATGAACTTATGATGATAGGAGCTATGCCAGTTGGAGGAGCACAACCTCCAAATGCAGTTATAGGTGGAATTATGGCTACTGTATTTGCAATCACATCAGGACTAGACACTAGTGCAGCATTACCACTTGCAATACCATTTGCATTATTAGGTCAATATGCAGTAACAGCTCTATTTACAGTAATGTCTCCGTTAATGGGATTATGCGATAAAGCAGCTAATGAAGCTAATCCAAAGGGAATAGATAAAGTAAACTATATGGCTATGGCAATATTAGGGATATCATTTGCATTAATTGTTTTAGCTGGATTATTAGCAGGGCAAGCAATAGGAGACACACTGACTAGAGTTTTACCAGAACAAGTTTGGACTGGATTAACTGCAGCAGGAAAAATGATGCCTGCACTAGGATTTGCAATGCTACTTAAAGTTATGTTAAGCAAAGATTACGCTATATTTATGATGTTAGGGTTTGTATTAGTTGCATATTTAAATTTACCGCTTTTAGCATTAGCTATAGTAGGGTTAGTAGTTGCTATATACGACTTTAATATTAGTATAAAAACTAAAAATGTCGGAGGAGGTATGAGTGATGGCATCTAGTATAGAAAAAAATCAATAATTCATACTGAGTATATAGACAGAAGTGAAGGTGAAACATTAGATAAGAAGACTTTAAATAAAATGGCTTTTAGATCTATGTTTTTACAGGCATCATTTAACTATGAAAGGATGCAAGCTGGAGGATGGTTATACTCTATACTACCAGGGCTTAAAAAGATACACAAAAACAAAGATGACTTAGCAACTTCTATGAAACACAATTTAGAATTTTTTAATTGTCATCCATTTTTAATAACTTTTGTTATGGGAATTATATTATCTTTAGAACAAAAAAAATCAGATGTGCAAACTATACGATCTTTAAGAGTTGCAGCTATGGGGCCTTTAGGTGGAATAGGAGATGCGATATTCTGGTTTACATTACTTCCAATTGCGGCAGGAGTTGGAGCAAACTTAGCACTTCAAGGAAGTATAGCTGGACCTATAGTTTTCTTATTAATGTTTAATATTGTTCATTTAGGGTTAAGATTTTGGCTAATGCATTGGTCGTATAAAGCTGGAGTTGATGGTATAGCAAGACTAACTAAAAATGCAAAAGAGTTTACAAGAGCTGCAACAATATTAGGTATGATCGTTGTAGGTGCACTTATAGCTTCTTATGTAAATATAAATATAGTAACAGAAATCCCGATAGGAGAAACTACTTTAAAGGTACAAGAAATACTAGATGGAATAATGCCTAAAATATTACCGCTTGGACTGACTTTTGGAATGTACGGATTGGTTAAGAAAAATGTAAGCCCACTTGTAAATATATTAATAATGGTGGCAATAGGTATATTAGGTGCATATATAGGTTTATTTTAGGGGGAAGTTGAATTGATTATAATAACAGGGCATGGAAAGTTTGCATCAGGAATAAAAAGTAGTTTAAATTTAATAGTAGGAGAATATAAATTTCTGAAAGTAGTTGATTTTACTGAAGAAAAGACTCCAAGGGATTTAAAAGAAGAAATACAGTCTTTAGTCAATGAAAATATAGAAAGCAAAATATATATATTTACAGATTTAGCAGGGGGAACTCCATTCAAGGTTAGTAGTGAGTTAAAATTAGAAAATAAAAACATAGAAGTGTTTTGCGGAACTAATTTGCCTATGGTAGTTGAATCTACTATGATGGAGTCATTAGGTTGCGAAATAGACATTGATTTAATAAAAGAGACAGGAATAAATAGTATAAAACCAAAAAAGAAAATAATTGAGTTTTGTGAAGACGGGATATAATAAAGAGTAGCTTAGGCTACTCTTTTCTATATAATAATAATTATATTTATTTTAAAAGGAGGGTGATATTAAAAATGAATATGGAAGTTGAAATATTAAAGTATGTACAATCTTTTAATAATCCAATATTAGATACGATATTTTTAATAATAACTATGAGCACAGAGATACCTATTATTTTAGTATTAGCTTCAATTCTATACTGGTGTATAAATAAAAAGTATGGAGCAAGATTACTTTTTGCATTAACAGGAAATATAGCATTAAATACTGGAGTAAAAGAGTATTTTAAATCTCCAAGACCAATAGGTGTTGAAGGAATTGAATCTATGAGAACATCAACTGCAACAGGGTATTCATTTCCAAGTGGTCATACTCAAATAGGAACTACTTTTTGGGTTAGTATAATGAATATATTAAAAATAAGTATATGTATTTATTTGGTACAATAATGTTTATATGTATAGGGTTATCAAGATTATATTTAGGTGTCCATTGGCCTGTTGACGTATTATTTGGATGGTTTTTCGGAATATTTTTCACTATTATATGCAATTGTATAATAATAAAAATTGAAGAAAGTCAAAAGTATAGTTATTTTATGATAATAGTAATCCCTATGATATTAGGTATATTTATTGTAAATAGTATAGAGTACATAAAAATGTCAGGACTATTAAGTGGATTTATTGTTGGTTATATAATAGAAAGACAATGTATAAATTTTAAAGTAGATGTTAGCTTAAAGTCTAAAATATTTAGATATATATTTGGATTGTTAAGTTTAGGGGCAGTATATGCTATTTTAAAATTAATCATGCCTCAAAACTATATAGGTAGTTATTTAAGGTATTTTATATTGATGGTATATGCAATGGCAGGAGCGCCATATTTATTCGATAAAATTTGGAAGGAATGATAAATTTGAAAAAGTAGTTGTAATAGGTGGAGGAGCAGCAGGGATGATAGCAGCTTCAACTGCAGCTAGTATGGGTAATGATGTTACTTTACTAGAGAAAAATGATAGACTAGGCAAAAAATTGCTTATAACAGGAAAAGGAAGATGCAATATAACTAATGATTGTGATATTGAAGAGCTTATTGAAAATATACCTACTAATGGAAAATTTTTATATAGTTCATTTTATACATTTACAAATGATCAAGTCATAGATATGTTTAATTCTCTTGGAGTAAAAACTAAGACTGAAAGAGGAAAAAGAGTTTTTCCAGAGAGTGATAAAGCTAAGGATGTTGTTGTTGCACTAGAAAAACAATTAAAACAAAATAATGTAAAAATTGTTATGAATGCATCAGTTGATAAGATAGAAGTAAAAGATGGAAACGTCAAAGGTGTTGTTCTAAAAGATAAAAAGATTATAAACTGTGATTGTGTAATAGTTTCAACTGGAGGAATGAGTTATCCAAGAACAGGTTCAACAGGTGATGGATATAAATTTGCAAAAAATTTAGGACATACTATAGTGAAACCTATACCATCTTTAATTGGACTTGAAACTATGGAAGATGTTTATGAGTTAAATAAGCTATCTCTTAGAAATGTTTCTATAAAAGTAATGGATAAGAAAGGGAAAAATATCTTTGAAGATTTTGGAGAAATGGAATTTAATGAATTTGGAATAGATGGGCCTATAATAAAATCAGCAAGTTGCAGAATGAAATCTTTTGAAAATGAAACATATAAGATTTATTTAGATTTAAAACCAGCTTTAAGTGAAGAAACTTTGGATAAGAGAATTCAAAAGGATTTTAAAAAATATACTAATAAAAAATTTGAAAATAGTTTAGATGATTTACTACCTAAAAAACTAATACCTTATGTTATTAAACAAAGTAATATAAATAGAGACTTAGTAGTTCATCAAATTTCAAAAGAGCAAAGAAAATATTTAGTCAATTTATTAAAAAACATGGAATTTAATATAAAAAGGTATAGACCTATAGATGAAGCTATAGTAACATCTGGTGGAGTTAAGACAAATGAAATAAATTCATCAACTATGGAGTCAAAGATAGTTAGTGGTTTATTTTTTGCAGGAGAAGTAATAGATGTAGATGGATATACAGGTGGTTTTAATTTACAAATTGCATTTTCAACAGGATATTTAGCAGGTATAAGTTGTTAATATCTCTTTTAATATTTGTAGTAAAAAATAAAAAAATATAAATTTTTAATGTATATAAAAAACTAAGATTGGCATAATAAGAACATGAACAACGAACAAAGTAAATGGAGTAAAGAGTTGTTCATGGTAAATTTGCCACTTAAATAAAACTCCATAAATACTACAAATAAACTAATATAAAGAGAGGTAATCAACATGACAACAAACAATAATAACACTAAAGCAGTACCAGAAGCTAAAGCAGCTTTAAAACAAATGAAATTAGAAATAGCAAATGAATTAGGTATATCTAATTATGACACTGCTGACAAAGGAAATATGACAGCAAGACAAAATGGATATGTTGGTGGATACATGACTAAAAAATTAGTTGAAATGGCAGAACAACAAATGAGTGGACAACAAAGATAGTTAAAGAAAGGAAGGATAAAACCTTCCTTTTTTTATGTTTTAAAAATTATATTTATTAAAAAGATTATAATCTATGAGATTTATTTATTTCAATTTAAGAGTAAAAATAGAAGAGATGGACAAAATATAAATGAAATACATAAAAGGAGGAGTAGTTGTTATGGCAATAAACTTTGAAGAAGTAAAAACTAAATTTATAAATGGAGATTTAGATGAAAAAATAAAAATATATACTACAACTGAAGGTCTTTCGGTTGAACAATTCAGAGAATTACTTAAGTATTATCCAATTCAACATCTTGCTAAGTTAGAAAAAGCTTTAGGATAAATATAAAAGCACTAAGGGAATTACAAACCTTAGTGCTTTTGTATTTTATTAACATAATTATAAATTTTTTCATTACCTAAATCTATTTGCCCAGTGGAAATGTATTTTGAAATATTACTAACGTCATTTTCATTTAAATATTGTTGAGGTATATTAAGTTCAAAACCAGTTTCGTGTAAAAGTTTTTTTAATTGAAGTTGTTGAGTAATTGATGGTTTTAACACTGTTTTTTAATTTTTTTCTTTTTTGAATTACTAATAGTTTCATTTTGATCCTTAATAAGTGTTTGAATATAACTTGTATAGGAAATTTTAAAATCCTCGTCATCAAGTAAATTAGAATTTATAACATCTGTTATTTCTTCGTTAGATAGTATATTTTCAGCAAATTTAGCAGCAGTTAATTTTCCTGTAGTTATACCTTTTTGATATTTTCTTAAAATTTTTTAGTAAAACTATATATTTTACTTCTGGTTTCCAAGTCTAAATCTTCAATAAGCATTAAATCACTCCTTAATTACGTTATATTAACAGTATTAACAAGTATAGGAAATAATATAATTGTAAATATTACAAATATATATAAAGGAGGATGAATTTATGATAAATGGTATTATTAAGCTTTTTTATTCTGAAATAGTTAAATCAAAAATGAAAAGTATGCCAAGTAAAGAATATAATATTAGAGATGAATTTAAAGATATAAGTAATATAGCTATGAAGGTAGACAGCTTTTTTTAGTAGCATTCAAATTAATAATAGGGTTAACTATAATAGTAATATCATTAAGTATTAATATATTATTTGGAGTAGGCAGTATATTGATACTAATTTTATATGGAATTAGTAAACTTCATATTGCAAATCAAATAACAGATCAAGTTAAAGATGGAATGGAAAATATAAAAATAAATTTAGAATGTAGTAGTCAAAGTGTAGTTACAGATAAAATTAAGCAAAAGATAAATGCATTAGTATGTTTATTGTTTATAGGTATATTTTCGAACTTTAACTACATAATCATAGGGTGTTTTATAATAGTTTTTATGTTTACTATAAAAGATATATATAGTAATATTAATAAATAGACTTTTATAAAGAGGGGAGAGAAAACACCTATATGAATTACTACAATGAAAATGACAGACTTAAGCGTGTAGTAGAAATATCAACCTTAGTAACGGAGTCAGATAATTTCTTTGAAATAAAAGATAAAATAGTTGAAAAAATGTTAGATGTAGTTCATCCAGCAAAAGCATGTGTAAATTTATTTTATAAAAATAATTATGAACATGCTTATTTAGTGTGTTCACAAACTCTAAACTATATATCTAAGGTGTTTCCTATAGAGAAGCCAATAGGAGTTAAAATAGATTTTAATCAGTATCCTAAGTATATTCACGAGGCTGTACGAGAGCAAAAAGTAGTTTATGTCAAAAATGTATTTTTAGATGAAAGAGCACTTGATGAGAGGGATTTAGCTACAAATGAAGGATATATAGGGAGAATTGTATTTCCACTTATAGTTCATGATAAAGTGACTGGATTTATGACATGTTTTTTAACTGAAGATGATAAAATTACAGATGATGATATGGACTTTATTTCGTCAGTAGCATCTTTAATAAGTTTATCTATAGAGATAACAAGTAAAAATAATGATATACAAAATCTTATACACAAATTAAGAGGAGCGATATCTTCTATAAATGATGCAACAAAAAAATTATATTTGAACAAAGACATAAAAAGTTTCTTAGACCATTTAAGTAAGCAAGCTTGTAATATAACAAAAAGTAGAGAAGCTGTTATAGTAATACATGGAGCTAATATAAGTGGAAAGAAAAAAGAGCTATCAAGCTTTTATACTTTAGATAAAATTAAACCAGATGTTTATTATACTTTAGACAAACTGATTGACAGCAAAACTGTAGGTTCGTACTCCAATGAAATACATGGTGATGTGGACTTACAAGGAATTCAGACCTATATATATCATAAATTAATAAATAAAAATGATATAGTAGGATATATAGCTTGTACTAATGCAAAAAATTATACTAAAGATGATTTAAATATACTTAGTATACTTGCTAAGCAAGTAGCTGTTGCTATGCAGCTTTACGAGTATAGTAAGAGTGAGGTAAAGCATCAAGTTTTAGAAAATGAACTTAAAGTTTTAAATCAACAACAAAAACTTATAATGAACAAAGGAAATAAAGTATTAGATAACAATAGAGAATTGAGATATTTTCATAAGCCAGCAAAAGTAGTAGGTGGAGATTTCTATCATGTTATAAAGAAAGATGATGGAACTGTTGTAACTATACTAGCTGATGTAATGGGGCATGGTATTGTGTCAAACTATATGGTTGCTATGATAAAGGGTGCATTTAAAGTATTAGCAAAACAATATGATACACCTAGCGAAATAATGGAAAACATAAATCAATTCCTATTTGATGAATTTGATAAAATGGGAGTTTTTACAACTTGTATAATAGGGGTAATAAAAAGTAATGAAAATAAAATGATTGTATCAAATGCAGGACATTACTATCCAATTGGAGTAGATAAAAATCATAAGGCTTCACTTCTAAAATGTAGTAAGGGTATACCAATAGGTATATTAGAAGAAGTAGAATATTCAGATAAAGAAATTGATATATCTAAATATAAAACTGTTTCTTTATACACAGACGGGGTATTAGAAATAAAAAATCATAACAAAGAAGAGTTTGGTGTAGACAGACTAAAAACATTTTTAGAAGAAACTAGTTTTTCAGATCAAGATGATATGGAAACTAGATTGAAATCTAAGTTATGGGAATTTTCAAGAAAAAGTAATTTTGAAGATGATATATTAATTGTTACTCTTAAAGAGCGATAAGGAGATTAATATGAGTGAGGTTTTAATAATAAATGGAAGTCCAAGAAAAAATAAAAACTGTTCACATATAGTAAAATCGATAATTGAAAGTTTGGATGAAAATAAAATAACCTACAAAGTTTTTGATATATATGATATGGATATAGAATATTGCACAGCTTGTGGATTTTGTGAAAAAACAGGGTTTTGTAAATTTAAGGATGATATGACGCCTATGTATGATATGTTTGACAAAGCTAAAGGTGCTATAGTAGTTAGTCCTGTTCACTTTGACTGCATATCTGCAAAGGTTAAAACTTTGGTTGACAGAACACAAGCAATATATGCAAGTAAATATATACTAAAAAACCATCTATTGATAGAAATAAAAAACGAGTTGGTATGTATATTGCCGTTGGAGGTAGTGATCCATATCCATCTCAATTTAAGGGTGGACAGATAGTCATGGATTTTTTCTTTAAAAGTATAAATACTAAGCTATCTTATAATCATTATATAAATAGCAGCGATAGATTAGCTTTTATAGAGAATGAAATTGAAAAGGTACATTTAGAAAAAAATAGAAAATTATGTGAAAGATATAAAAGAGCTTGGTTAAATACAAGCTTTTTTACGCTTAAGTGAATTATGATTACTAAAAATATGTGGATAATCTATAAAATTTAGTTATACCAACATTGTATGTTATGAGCGTAAAAAAGCTTTTTGAGCAACGAACGAAGTCGTTGGCGACATGAGCGAAGCGAATTTTTTACGTATAAACCAAACGAGAGGAGAAATTTATGCTTAGATATATAACAAGTGGAGAGTCACATGGTAAATGTTTGACATCAATAATAGATGGAATTCCGGCCAATGTTAGTTTAAATATAGATGAAATAAACCTAGAGATGAAAAAACGCCAATCTGGATATGGAAGAGGCGGGCGTATGAAAATTGAAAGTGATACTGTTGATATACTTAGCGGGGTTAGGGGGAAAACTACTATTGGAGGACCGATAGCTATACAAATAAAAAATAAAGATTATGAAAATTGGATTAAATATATGAATCCAGTTGAAGATATTGATAGAGAAACTAGAAAAGTTGAACAAGTAAGACCAGGCCATGCAGATTTAATCGGATCTTTAAAGTATAATTTTGATGATGCTAGAAATGTTTTGGAGAGATCTAGTGCTAGAGAAACTGCTAGTAGAGTTGCAGTAGGGGCAATTTGCAAACAGGTTCTAAAAACATTTGACATAGAATTTGCATCACATGTAGTCCAAATTGGAAACGCAAAGGTTGATAAAATATATAACTTTGATTTTATAAAAGATAATGTGGATATAAGTGAAGTTAGATGTATTGACAAAGATATAGAAGAATTGATGATATCAGAAATTGATATGGCTAAATCTGAAAAGGATACATTAGGCGGAATAATTGAGATAAGGGTAAAAAACGTACCTCCTGGATTAGGATCGTATGTCCATTATGATAAAAAAATAGATGCTCACATAGCTATGAATGTAATGAGTATTCAAGCTATAAAAGGGGTAGAAATAGGAATAGGATTTGATGTTGCAAACAATAGAGGATCAAATGTTATGGATGAAATTTTTTATAACGATGAAAAAGGTATATACAGAGAAAGCAATAGATTAGGTGGAATAGAAGGTGGAATGACTACAGGTGATGAAATTGTAGTAAGGTGTGCAATGAAACCAATACCTACACTATACAAACCTCTAAACTCTATAAATATGAAAACATTAGAAAGTTTCCAAGCTACTGTTGAAAGATCAGATACTTGCGCAGTTCCAGCATGCAGTGTTGTATGTGAAAATGTAGTTGCGTTTGTAATTTTACAATTTATGCTAGATAAATTTGGAAAAGATAATATAGAAGATGTAATGAATAACTATAATTCGTATATGAATAGGCTAGGTGATAGAGGATGGAAAAATCTATAAAAATTGAATATGATTATAATGAATTTGAATTAAACTGTAGATACGATAAGTTACTTATAATAACTGATGAAAATGTAAATAGATATCAGTTTGATGAATTTGTAAAGGTATTGAATCATGAGTTTATAGAAGTGTTTATAGTTAAAAGTGGAGAGCTATCTAAAACTTTGGCTGTTTATGAAAATATAATGGAATTTTGCATAACTGTTGGGATAACTAGAAAATCAGCTATAATTGCATTAGGTGGAGGAGTTGTAGGAGATTTAGCTGGATTTATTGCAGCTACGTATATGAGAGGAATTGATTTAATTCAAGTCCCTACAACATTATTAGCTCAAGTTGATTCATCTGTTGGAGGAAAAACAGGTATAAATATAGGAAATATAAAAAATATAATAGGAGCATTTTATCAGCCTAAATTTACATATATAAATGTAAATGCACTAAAAACTTTAAATGAAAGTGAATTTTTAAGTGGGATGGCAGAAGCTTTAAAATACTCATTTATATATGATTATGAATTTTTAAATTACATAATTGAGAATAGTGAAGGTATATTATTGAAAAATCAAGATGTATTGTCTTATATTATAAATAAATGTACATCTATAAAACATGAAGTAGTAAATAAAGATGAAAAAGAAAATGGATTAAGAAAAATTTTAAATTTAGGCCATACATTTGGGCATGGAATTGAAAGACTTTGTGGATTAAGCCATGGGTTTGCTGTTAACATAGGTACAAACATGGCATTTAATTTAGCTTTAGATAAAGGATTTATAGACGCTGAATACTACCAACAATTTTTATACGTATCTAAATTATTAAATATACCTATTTCTATTAAATACCATAATCCAGAAAAAATACTAGACTTGATGAAAAGTGATAAGAAGAACAGCTTTGGAAGTATAAATCTAGTTATACCAGTTGGAAGAGGAAAAGTGGAAGTTTTTGATAATATACAAGAAAGTGAAATATTAGAAGTAATAAAGAGGTGCACTAATGCTTAAAGGAACTGTAGAGTTAATTGGAGACAAATCCATATCTCATAGAGCTATAATGTTTTCATCTATAGCGAAAGGTACTACAAGAATAAAAAATTTTTTAATGGGACAAGATTGTTTAAGTACCATTGATTGTTTTAGAAAAATGGGTGTAAATATAGATATAAATGATAAGGAAGTTATCGTAAAGGGAGTTGGATTGAGAGGGCTAAAAAAGCCTAATGAAATTTTAAATGTTGGAAACTCAGGGACGACGATAAGGCTTATGATGGGGATACTTGCTGGAAATGAATTTGAGTCCACTGTAATAGGGGATGAATCTATAGGTAAAAGGCCTATGAAAAGAGTAACTGACCCGCTAAGATTAATGGGATGTAATATAAAAGGAAATGATGATGCAAATTTTACTCCTATAACTATATATGGTGGAAATTTAAATGGAATTGAGTATAAAATGCCAGTTGCATCTGCTCAAGTAAAATCATCTATAATATTAGCATCTTTATATGCAGATAGTAGTAGTACTATAATTGAAAAATCAAAAAGTAGAAATCATACAGAGATAATGTTAAAGTCATTTGGAGCTGATATAAAATCTACTGACTTAAAAATAGGTGTACAACCTGTAAGGGAGCTTTTTTCAGTAGAAAATATAAATGTAGCAGGAGATATTTCATCAGCGGCGTTTATAATTGCAGCTGCTAGTATAGTTGAAGGTTCAGAAGTTCTTATAAAAAATGTTGGATTAAATGAAACTAGAACAGGAATAATAGATGTATTAGAAGCTATGAATGGAAATTTTGAAATTATAGATAAAAGAGTTGAAAGCGGAGAAGTTGTAGGAGATTTAATCGTAAGATATAGCGACAAATTAATAGGTACAACTATAGATTCAAATTTAATACCTAGATTAATAGATGAAATACCTATAATTGCAATTTTAGCAACTCAAGCTAATGGAACAACAGTAATAAAAGATGCGAAAGAACTTAAAGTAAAAGAAAGTAATAGAATAAAAGCTGTTGTTGATAATTTAAAAAACATGGGAGCAGAAATAGAAGAACTAGAAGATGGCATGGTAATAAAAGGTAAAACAAAATTAAAAGGAGCAAATATAAAAACTTTTAATGACCATAGGATAGCTATGGCATTTTCAGTAGCTTCATTGATTTCAGAAGGTAAATTGAATTTAGATAACACAGCTTGCATAGATATATCTTTTCCGGGATATTTCGATTTAATAAATAATTTATTAAAGTAAAATTAGAATAAAATTTGATTTTATTAGGAATATTATGTATAATTGTATTGCAATATTTTAAAAAACTTAGGAGGACTTTATAAATGAAATTACCAATAGCATTATCAAATAAACACGTTCATTTAAGTCAAGCAGATATAGAGACATTATTTGGAGCAGGTCATCAATTAGTAGAATTCAAGCCATTAAGCCAACCAGGGCAATATGCTTGTGAAGAGAAAGTTGATTTAGTAGGACCTAAAGGAACTATAAAAGGAGTTAGAGTTTTAGGACCAGCTAGACCTAACACACAAGTTGAAATATCTTTAGCAGACGGATTTACTTTAGGAGTTAAAGCTCCAATAAAGGAATCTGGAGATATAGAAGGAACTCCAGGAGTTAAATTAGTTGGGCCAGCAGGTGAAGTAGAATTAACAGAAGGTGTTATAGTTGCATCAAGACATATACATATGAGCTTAGATGACGCAGCTAAATTTGGAGTAAAAGACAAGCAAATAGTAAAAGTTAGAACTTTCGGACCTAGATCTATAGTTTTCGAAAATGTATTAGTAAGAGCTAATGCTAACTTTGCTTTAGAAATGCATGTTGACGTTGAAGAAGGAAATGCAGCAGCTGTTAGAAACGGAGATATGGTAGAGTTAATAGCTGAGTAATATATATAAAAAAAGTATGTGATTTTCACATACTTTTTTGTTTATATGAAATTATTTAAGATTGAATTATAGATATATGTAAATAAGAAACTAAATCAAATCCTATACATACAATAAAGGTTCTATTCACACAAAAACTACTTATCTAATTTTAAGCTATCCAAACTATTTTCCTGAAGATAATCTACTCCATAGCTATACATGCTTTCTAAAACCGGAATAAGTTTCTCCCCACATTCTGTAAGTCCATATTCTACCTTCGGAGGAACTACAGGATATACTTTTCTATAGACTAGGTTATGAGACTCTAAACTTCTCAACTGTTGTGTTAACATTTTTTGAGTTACATCAGGAAGTTTACGTCTTAAATCACTAAATCTAAGAGGATTAGGCATTAAATACCAAAGAATTAATATTTTCCATTTTCCCGAAATAATTTTATGAACTAAGTTTATAGGACACATTTCATACTTATTACATCTTTCATTCATATGACATTTAGAATGATCTTGTACCTCGAGTTGAATTTTCATAATAACCACCTTGAATTATAATAGTATACTTTTGGGTACTATAAAACAAAAAAGTACCTACTTGTTATAAAAAAACTTAATTGGTACTATTATATCATGAATTTCGCAAGCTATCTATTCGTTGGTACCTTAAAATTTTTAATAAAAATATGATACTCTGTAAATTATAATAAGTAAGTGATATATACAAAAAAATGTATATATTTGCTATAATAAAAGAACATTATAAAAATAAAAAGGAGACATATTTATGGATAAAAATATAGCTAAAATGATTGATCATACTATTTTAAAGGCTTTTGCCACAGAAAATGATGTAAAACAATTATGTAAGGAAGCTAAAGAATATAATTTCTTTTCAGTATGTATAAACCCAGCAAATATAGAACTTGCAAAAAAAGAATTAGAAGGATCTAATGTAAAGGTATGTACTGTTATAGGATTCCCTCTAGGGGCAAATACATCAGAAGTAAAAGCTTTTGAAACAGACGATGCTATTAAAAAAGGTGCAGATGAAGTTGATATGGTTATAAACATAGCAGCATTAAAAGATAAAAAGTACGATTATGTACTAGAGGATATAAAAGCTGTTGTAGATGCTTCTAATAAAAGAGCATTAGTGAAAGTAATAATAGAAACATGCTATTTAAATGATGAAGAAAAGAAAATAGCTTGTGAATTATCAGTTAAAGCTGGAGCTGATTATGTAAAAACATCAACTGGTTTTGGAACAGGAGGATCAACTCCTGAAGATATAAAACTTATGAGAGATGTTGTTGGACCTAATATAGGAGTAAAAGCTTCAGGTGGAGTAAGAAATCAAAAAGATGCAAAAGCTGTAATTGAGGCTGGATGCTCTAGAATAGGAGCAAGTGCATCAATTGCAATTGCTAAAGGTGAAGATTCTGAAACGCAAGGATATTAAAAAAATAAATAGCAGAAAAAATGTTTTTAAGTATACAAATAGGGTATATATGTAATATTGAACTTTTAAAGTATACAAAAAACAAAAACATATATTGAATAGAAGGAATTTGTAAGTTAATGTAGAATTTATTACTTAAGAATATCTTAAACTATTCAAAATATTTACTCAATATAGAATACAAAGGACTATTTTGGGAGGAATATACAAGGAGGATACATACTATGGCAAAATTTATGAAAACAGTAGATGGTAACACTGCTGCTGCTCACGTTGCATATGCATTTACAGATGTAGCTGCAATATATCCAATAACTCCATCATCTACGATGGCAGAAGTTGTAGACGAATGGGCTGCACAAGGAAGAAAAAACGTATTTGGACAAAAGGTTAGTGTTGTAGAAATGCAATCAGAAGCAGGAGCTGCAGGAGCATTCCACGGTTCTTTACAAGCTGGAGCATTAACATCAACATTCACTGCATCACAAGGTTTATTACTTATGATACCAAATATGTATAAAGTAGCTGGAGAGTTATTACCTGGAGTATTCCACGTAAGTGCTCGTGCTTTAGCATCACAAGCTTTATCAATATTCGGTGACCACCAAGACGTTATGGCTGCTAGACAAACAGGATGTGTATTATTAGCTTCTGGATCAGTTCAAGAGGTTGCTGATATAGCACCAGTTGCACATTTAGCTGCAATAGAAGGTAGATTACCATTATACATTTCTTTGATGGATTCAGAACATCTCACGAAATACAAAAAGTTGAATTATTAGAAAATGAAGATTATGCTAAATTATTAAATATGGAAGCTGTTCAAGAGTTCAGAAACAGAGCTTTATCACCAAATCATCCTGTAACTCGTGGTACAGCACAAAACCCTGATATATACTTCCAAACAAGAGAAGCTTCAAATAAATATTACAATGATATAGTTGGAATAGTTGACAAATACATGAACCAAATGTCTGAGTTAACTGGAAGAAAACATGGATTATTTGATTACTATGGAGCAGAAGATGCTAAATATGTAATAGTAGCTATGGGATCTGTAACAGAAGCTATAGAAGAAACAATAGATGTATTAAATGCACAAGGAGAAAAGTACGGTTTAGTTAAAGTTCATTTATACAGACCATTCTCAATGCAACACTTTGTAGATGCTATGCCATCAACAGTTGAAAGAATATGTGTATTAGATAGAACTAAAGAGCCAGGAGCAACTGGAGAGCCATTATACTTAGATGTTAAATCAGTATATTATGGAAAAGAAAATGCTCCTATGATAATAGGCGGAAGATATGGATTAGGATCAAAAGATACTGTTCCTACTCATATAAAAACAGTTTATGATAACTTAAAATTAGAAAATCCTAAAGATCAATTTACATTAGGTATAGTTGATGATGTTACTAACACTTCTTTAGAATTATCTGATGAATTAAAAATAGCTCAAAAAGGAACTGTAAGATGTAAGTTCTGGGGATTAGGATCTGATGGTACAGTTGGAGCTAACAAACAAGCTATAAAAATAATAGGAGATAACACTGAAAAGTATGCTCAAGCTTACTTTGCATATGACTCTAAAAAATCTGGTGGTATAACAATGTCTCACTTAAGATTTGGAGATGCTCCTATAAGATCAACTTACTTAATAGATGAAGCTGATTACATTGCTTGTCATAATCAATCATATGTATATCAATATGATTTATTAAAAGGATTAAAGAAAGGTGGAATATTCGTTCTTAACACTATCTGGAATGAAGATGAGTTAAACGAACATTTACCTGCAGCTATGAAAAATTACATGGCTAAAATGATATCCAATTCTATACAGTAAACGGTACTAAATTAGGACAAGAAATAGGACTTGGAAACAGAATAAACATGATAATGCAATCTGCATTCTTCAAGTTAGCTCAAATAATACCAGAAGCTGATGCTATAGAGTACTTAAAAGATTCTATAAAGAAAGCTTACGGTAAAAAAGGTGAAAAAATAGTTAACATGAACTACAAAGCTGTTGATGCAGGTATGAATGCTTTAGTTAAAGTTACTATACCAGCTAACTGGGCAGATGCTAAAGATGATGTTAAAGAAGAAGTTAACGAACCAGCTTTCGTAAAAGATATAGTAAGACCTATGAATGCACAAGAAGGAGATAATTTACCTGTAAGTACATTCAATGGAATAGAAGATGGTACATTCCCAGCTGGACTTGCTGCATATGAGAAGAGAGGGGTAGCAGTAAACGTTCCTGAGTGGATAGTTGATAACTGTATCCAATGTAACCAATGTGCTTATATCTGTCCTCATGCATGTATAAGACCAGTATTAGTTAATGAAGAAGAAATGAAAAATGCTCCAGAAAAATTCGATACTAAGAAAGCTATAGGTAAAGGATTTGAAGGATTACAATACAGAATGCAAGTAAGTCCAATGGACTGTACTGGATGTGGAAACTGTGCTGATGTATGTCCAGCTAAAGAGAAAGCTTTAGTTATGAAACCTCTTGATACTCAAGACGTTGAAGTTGAAAACTGGGCATTTGCAGTTGATACTAAGAAAGTAGCTCCAAAAGGAGATATAATGGCTCCAACAACAGTTAAAGGAAGTCAATTTAGACAACCACTTATGGAGTTCTCAGGAGCTTGTGCTGGATGTGGAGAAACTCCATATCTTAAGTTAGTAACTCAATTATTTGGAGATAGAATGATGATAGCTAATGCTACTGGATGTTCTTCTATATGGGGAGGATCAGCTCCATCAACTCCATACACTGTAAACCATGAAGGTAAAGGTCCATCTTGGGCAAACTCATTATTCGAGGATAATGCAGAGTACGGATTTGGTATGTTCTTAGGTGTTAAACAAATGAGAGCTAAGTTAGTTGAGACTATGGAACAATTAATATCTATGGATATATGTGATGAAGCAAGAACAGCATTCACTAACTGGTTAGAAAATAGAGAAGATAGTGAAGCATCAGCTAAAGCAGCTGAAGAAGTACTTGCAGTATTAGCAAATGCTCATAATATAGAAAATGCTGAAATAAAAGCTTTAGTAGCTGAAATAGAATCTAGAAAAGATTACTTAGCTAAGAGATCTCAATGGATACTAGGAGGAGATGGATGGGCTTATGACATCGGTTACGGTGGATTAGATCACGTTCTTGCTTCTGGTGAAAATGTAAATGTATTAGTATTTGATACAGAGATATACTCTAATACTGGAGGTCAAGCTTCTAAGTCAACTCCAGTTGCAGCAATGGCTAAATTCGCAGCAGCAGGTAAGAGATCTAAAAAGAAAGATTTAGGTATGATGGCTATGTCTTATGGAAACGTATATGTAGCACAAGTTGGTATGGGTGCAGATAAGAACCAATTAATAAAAGCTGTAGTAGAAGCTGAAAAATATGATGGACCATCATTAATAATAGCTTACTCACCATGTATATCTCATGGATTAAAAGAAGGTATGGGAAGAGCTCAAGCTAACATAGAGCAAGCTGTTAAGTGTGGATACTGGCATTTATACAGATTCAACCCAACTTTAAAAGCTGAAGGTAAGAACCCATTCACATTAGACTCTAAAGAGCCAACTGAAAGCTTCAGAGACTTCTTAATGAAACAAGTAAGATATTCTGCTATAGCTAAACAATTCCCAGATGTAGCTGATGAATTATTTGAAATGGCAGAAGAAAATGCAAAAGATAGATACGAAGGTTACAAGAGATTAGCTGAACAAAACTAATCTAGTATATAAATAGAGAGGATTTTATCCTCTCTATTTTATTTTGCATTTTTTGCAATAAAAATAGCATACTAGACAATTTCTATTTTTATGATATTGTTATATAATAATATAGTTATAAATTCTAACTGCTAAACTTGATTAATAAGTTAAGTATTCAAGCATAGCGAATTTTTTATTGAAGGAAGGTTAAATTTATGTTACTAAAAGAAGTAATAAAAGGCTTAGATATTTTAGATACTAAAGGAAGTTTAGATATTGAAATAGATAACATACAATATGATTCTAGAAAAGTAGGAAAGAATGACCTATTTATATGCGTTAAAGGATTTACAGTTGATGGACACAAATTTATAGATATGGCTATAGAAAAAGGTGCCAAGGCATTTTTAGTTCAAGAAGATATCCAAAGAGATGGAGTAACTTTCATAAAAGTTAAAAACACTAGAGAAGATATGGCTAAAGTTGCAGATAATTTCTACAATCATCCAAGTCAAAGATTTGATGTTATAGGAGTTACGGGAACTAATGGAAAAACTAGTATAACTACATTTTTAAATGAAATACTAACATCAGCTGATAATAAAGTAGGATTAATAGGAACTATAAAAATATCTGATGGAGATAAAGAAATTGAATCAAATTCAACAACTCCAGAAAGCAGAGATTTACAAGATTACTTCGATCAAATGATAAATAATGGATGTAAGTATTGTGCTATGGAAGTTTCATCTCATGCATTAGCATTAAACAGAGTGGCTCAAACTAAGTATAAGGTTGGGGTATTCACTAACTTAACTCCAGACCACTTAGACTTTCACAAGGATTTAGAAGATTATAGAAATGCTAAAGAGAAATTATTCTATATGACAACTAATGCTAATGTTATAAATATAGATGATGAAGGCGGAAAAGTTATATATAAAAATATAAAAAACTTAGATACAAAATGCTACACTTATGCTATAGATCACGAGGCTGATTTTATGGCTAAAGACATAAAAATAGAATCTAGAGGAGTATCGTATAAACTTGTAACTCCAACTTATGAAGAAGATATATTTGTTCCGGTTCCTGGTAAATTCACGGTTTATAATACTCTAGCGGTTATAGCTGCATGTTATGCACTTGAAATTCCTAAAGAAATAGTTCTAAATGGATTAAAAAATACAGGTGGAGTAGCAGGAAGATTTGAAGCTATATCTAATGAAACTGGAATAAGTGTTATAGTAGATTATGCTCATACTCCAGATGCATTAGAAAATGTAATCAAAACAGCTAGAGAGTTTGTTAAAAATAGGATAATAACAGTATTTGGATGTGGAGGAGATAGAGATACAACTAAAAGACCTTTAATGGGAAATATTGCTCAAAAACTTTCAGATATATGTATAGTAACATCAGATAATCCAAGAACAGAAGATCCAGAACTTATAATAAATGATATATTAGAAGGATTAGATAAATCTAAAGAAAATTATAAAGTTGTTATAGATAGAAAAGAAGCTATAAAAGAAGCTATAGAAATAGCGCAAAAAGGTGATGTAATACTAATTGCAGGTAAAGGGCATGAAAATTACCAAATAATCGGTAAAGTTAAACATCACTTTGATGATAAAGAAATAGCTAACGAGTTTTTACAAAATAAATAAGGTTTAAAATAGTGGGGCGCTCAGGTGAATATATAAGTTTTGCTCCTAAAGCTGGAAAGATGCTTTAAAAGTCGTTAAATCTTATATATTCAATCTTCGCTAATCTGGTTTAAAAACTTATTTTTAAATTTAAGGGATCTGTAATTACTAAAAAGAGCAATTAGATTAAAAATTGTTCTTTTTATATTTTTTGTATTAATATCTACGTAAAATTATACAAAGATATAATGCACAAATAGAAAATTAGTTAAATTTGAACAAAATAAAAAGAGTGAGTATATTTTAGCTACATTTCAAGCATTTTTTCAGCTTGTGTAGCAAAATATATTCACTCTTTTTACATTTTATTAAACGTTAAATCTGAATAATATAACATCTCCGTCTTTAACTATATATTCTTTACCTTCAAGTCTAACTAAACCTTTATCTTTAGCAGCTGTCATTGTTCCTACATTAACTAAATCATCAAATGCTATAGTTTCCGCTCTTATGAACCCTCTCTCTATATCAGAGTGTATCTTACCACCAGCTTGAGGAGCTTTAGTTCCGACCTTTATAGTCCAAGCTCTAACCTCTTGAGGTCCAGCAGTTAAATAAGAAACAAGTCCAAGTAAAGCATATGAAGATTTTATAAGTTTATCAAGTCCAGATTGATCAAGACCTAATGTTTCTAAGAACTCTTTCTT
Source organism: Paraclostridium sp. AKS73 (assembly GCF_025671395.1). NCBI lineage: Bacteria > Bacillati > Bacillota > Clostridia > Peptostreptococcales > Peptostreptococcaceae > Paraclostridium > Paraclostridium sp. AKS73. Next base: position 56,437 of record NZ_JAIXHU010000001.1, read on the forward strand.
TTCTTCCTCAGTGTCAAGTTCTGCTATTTCAGCTTCTATTTGAGCACATACAACAACAACTTCAGCATCTTCAGTTGATGCGAATTCTCTAACTCTATTTACATATTCATTGTTTTGAGCTTCATCAGCTAAATCATCTTCACTTACGTTAGTAGCATATATAACTGGTTTAGAAGTAAGTAAGTTTAATGAGTTAACAAATGCTTGTTGATCTTCAGTAAACTCCATAGTTCTAACACATTTACTATCTTCTAAAGTAGCCATTATTTCTTTTAAGAACTCAAGCTCTGAAGCTAAAGATTTATCTGCTTTAGCAGCTTTTTGAGTCTTTTGAATTCTTCTTTCTAATATTTCTATATCAGAGAATATTAATTCTAAGTTTATAGTTTCTATATCTCTTAAAGGATCTACTGAACCATCAACGTGAACAACGTTAGGATCTTCGAAACATCTAACAACATGTACTATTGCATCAACTTCTCTTATGTGAGATAAGAATTTATTTCCAAGACCTTCACCTTTAGAGGCACCTCTAACTAAACCAGCTATATCACAAAATTCTATAGCTGTAGGTACAACTTTTTTAGAATCATATAGTTCTTTTAATTTTTCTAATCTTTCGTCCGGCACAGCCACAACACCTACGTTTGGCTCTATTGTACAGAAAGGGTAGTTAGCAGATTCAGCACCTGCTTGAGTTATCGCATTAAATAGTGTACTTTTACCTACGTTTGGTAAACCAACTATACCTAATTTCATATTGTATCTTCCTCTCTTCTTAAGTCTTATATTTATTTTAATTTAGACATACATTCTAATTATACATCATATATATTAGTCATGCAAACTATACTTTTAATGGAGTTGATTCAATGGTTATGCCAATTTGTTTAGGTATTTTATTTGGATTGAGCATTATATTTGATGGGTATATGGAGAATATATTTATTATAGCTGCGACAGTGTCTGTATATACATATTTTATATATTATGAAAAGATTATAAAAAATTATTTGTAGGTTTTATAGTTTCGTTTTTAATAATCAATTTATCAATTATGTTTTTTATAAAGGATGATATAAATGTTCAATCTATAGAACATGGAGATGTTCAAGATGAAACTTTAGTAATACTTGTATATGATGGAGAATCTAAAAAATATAATATTAGAGAACGTGCAAATGAAATTTACTTTGATAAGGGATATGAGGCATACATATCGAGTATATATAATTTGCATAAGTATAAAGGGTACTATGCAAATCTAGGGACTAGTGAATTTAAAGATACTGCACATAAAATTTCATCGGGGTTAAGATCTAAATTAGGTTCTAAATACAAAGTCGTTGACGCATATATGTACACTAAACCATATTTTGAAAATATGGTACAAGAGGTTGTAGAACTAGGGTATAAAAATATAATAATATGCCCAATGTTTATAACAGAGGGTAAAGATTTTGATATATTTAACAAAAGATTAGATACTATGAGCCTTAATAAATATGGAGTGAATATTAAACTTACTGATGTTTTTTATAAATCCAATAATTTAGCCAAGTCATACACCAATGAAATTTTGGGGAATATAAAAAATGAAGATGTAGATTCAGGTGTTCTTTTAATAGGATTAGAAGATGAAAACAACTTAGAACAAGATATTATTTTTAGAGAAAAAATAAAATATTACATAGAAAAAGAGAAAAATACAAAAATTCAAATAAAAATTACCACTTTTAGAAAATAATAAAGACGATATAATAAAATCAGGAGAACAACTTCTAGAATATGGAATCGATGTATTGCATATAGTTATTCCTACATGTACAATTGATAACATGTACAATAAAAACTTAGTTGAAAGTATTTTAAAAGAATTAGATACTTGTGAGGTTAGATTTCATTATATAGAGCCAAAAGATAAAGTAAAGATACTTATTGATGAAATGTATACTCAAATATTGTTAATAGAAAAATAGGAGGATTATATGGAGAATATAAAAAAAATAAATTTAGATGAAAATATAAATTTAACTTTAATAAAGTCTAAAAAATTTAAAACAAATTTAGTTAGCGTATACATACAAAGGATTTTAGACAAGAATGAGACTACAAAAAATGCGTTAATTCCAAATATGATAACTAATGCAAGTGATAAATATAAAACGTTAAAAGAGATATCTAATAAATTAGAAGATTTGTATGGAGCTTCTATATTAGCTGATGTAAGTAAGAGAGGTGAAAGACAGGTTTTAAATATAAAATTAGTAACAACCAATGAACAATACCTAGAAGAACCTATATTTACAGATGCAATAGAATTTTTAAATGAAATAATAAATAACCCACTAATAGAAAATGGTGCTTTTAAAGAGGAATATCTTAAATTAGAAAAACAAAACTTAGCTGAGAGAATAAAAGCGAAGATAAATGACAAAGGAAGATATGCACTAGAAAGATGTTTTGAAGAAATGTGCAAAGATGAAAAGTTTAGTATAAGTGAATATGGGTATTTAGATGAAATTGACAAAATAAATGGTAAAGATCTATACAATCACTATAAAGGTATTTTAAAAACATCTCCTATCGATATTGTTATAGAAGGGGAATTTGATGAAGAAAAAGTTATAGATATTATAAAAAATAAATTTAAATTTGAAAGAGAAAAAGTTATAGAAATACCTAGAGAGAAATATGAAAAAATGTTAAATCTATAAAAAATATAGTTGATAAAATGGATATAACTCAAGGTAAATTGGTTATGGGATATAGAACGAATACAGATTTTGCGGATGCAAAAAATTATTATCCTCTAGTTGTAGGATGCAATATTTTAGGTGGAGGACCACACTCTAAAATGTTTATAAATATAAGAGAAAAAGAAAGCTTATGTTACTATATATATTCATCTATAGAAAATATAAAGGAATACTATTTATATCTTCAGGAATAGAAACTCAAAATTATGAAAAAACAACAGATTTAGTTAGAAAACAGATAGAAAGTATAATAAATGGAGAGATAAGTGACGAAGAACTTGAAAATAGTAAAATATCACTTATAAGTTCGATGAGATCTTTAAAAGATAGTATAGGTGGATTATCTGATTTTAAATTTTCTCAGGATATAAGTAAAACAAATTTAAGCATAGAAGATATTATAAGTTATGTAGAAAAAGTGAATAAAGAAGAAATTATTAGTGTGTTTAAAAAATTACAATTAGATACTATTTATTTCTTAAGAAATTAGGAGGAGTATATGGAAAAGATAGTTAACGATATATTAAAAGAAGAACTTTATTATGAAAAATTAGAAAATGGACTTGATGTATATTTTATGCCTAAAAAAGGGTTTATGAAAAAATTTGCAGTTTTAGCTACTAATTATGGATCTAACGAATTAGAATTTATTCCTATAAATGAAAATGAAAAATTCAGAGTAAATGAAGGTATAGCACATTTTTTAGAACATAAAATGTTTGAACAACCAGATGGTGGAAATGCATTTGATAAATTTTCTAAGTTAGGAGCTAGTGCAAATGCATATACTAATTTTACTATGACTGCATATTTATTTTCTTGCACAGATAATTTTTATGAAAGTTTAGAACATCTTATAGATTATGTACAAACTCCATACTTTACAGATGAGAATGTAGAGAAAGAAAAAGGAATAATTGAGCAGGAAATAAAAATGTATAATGATGATCCTGACTGGAATGTATATTTCAATTGCTTAAGAGCGATGTACAAGGATTATCCTGTAAATGTTGATATAGCAGGAACTGTGGAAAGTATATATAAAATTACAAAAGATGAACTTTATAAATGTTATAATACATTTTATAACCCGGGAAATATGGCTTTATTTGTAGTAGGTGATGTCGAAGTTGATAAAGTTATGGAAAGTATCAAAAAAAGCAATCATATTGATATAGAAAAACTAGATCATAGTATAAAAAGATTTTATCCTCAAGAATCTAAAGAAATAAATAAAAAAGAGGTAGTTGCAAATTTCCCTATATCAATGCCTATGTTTAATATAGGATTTAAAGATGATAACGTAGGAATTAAAGGGAGAGAACTTCTTCGTAAAGAAGTTGTTACAGAAATTCTTTTAGATATGATCTTTAAAAGAGGTAGTGAAATATTTGATGAGTTATATATGAGTGGACTGGTAAATGACAATTTTGGATGTGGATTTACATCTCAAATTGACTATGCCTTTACTTTAATAGGAGGAGAATCCGAAAGTCCTATGAAAGTAAAAGATGTTATATTAAAGCATATAACTAAGTATCAAAAAGAAGGATTATGTGAGGAAGATTTCAATAGAATAAAAAGAAAAAAATGGGTCAATTTATAAAATACTTTGATTCAGTAAACTTTATAGCTAATAATTTTATAGCATATAAGTTTAAAGATATAAACTTATTAGATTATTTGGATGTTATTAAGGAAGTAGAGTTTAAAGAAGTGGAAGAAAGATTAAAAAATCATTTAAAAGAAGAGTATTGTGTAATTTCAATAGTAGAACCTAAGTAAATTTAAAAAGTGCTAATTATAGCACTTTTTTTACGCAACAGAAGAAGGTGTTGGCGATATGAGCGAAGCGAATTTTTAGCACACCTATGGAATAATTATGTACAATATATAAGAATTAGGTATATAAGTTTTATATTTTTTAAGCTCAAAAAAGCTTTGTTTTAAAGTGAAATAGTTAAAGAAAATTGATGGTTTATAGGTAATATGGTATCATTTAGTTTATAAAAGGAGGGAGAGCTAAATGATAGATATACATTGTCATATATTGCCGCAAGTAGATGATGGGTCAAAAAGCTTAGAAGAATCTATAGAAATGGCAAAAATAGCACAAGACGAAGGAATTAAAAAGATAATTAATACATCCCACTATCATCCAGATTTTAAATATAAAAGTGGAGAAGAGTTAAAAACAATATTAAAAAGCTTTAACCAAAAATTAAAAGATGAAAATATAGATATCGAAGTTTTTTTAGGAAATGAGCTTTACTTTACAGACGATTTATTAGGTGATTTTGAAAAATTAGAGTTTCATAGCCTAAATAATAGTAAATATATATTAGTTGAGTTTTCACCTAATAATTTTCCTAATAATTTAGCAGATATAGTGTATGAATTAAAGTTAAAAAAACACATTCCTATACTAGCACATGTAGAAAGGTATTCTAAAGTACAAGAGAATCCAAATATTATATATGATTGTATAAATGAGGGAGCTTTAATTCAATTGAATGGAGCTAGTGTAATAGGTAAAAATGGGAAAGAGGCAGAGAAAACTAGTAAAATTTTACTAGAAAATAATATGGCTCACTTTATAGCGACAGATGCACATAGTAGTACAAAGAGAAGACCACTAATTAAAGAAGTATATGATTACATAAGTAAGCAATATGGAGAAGAAAATGCAAAAAATATATTTGAAGAAAATCAAAAATGTATTTTAGAAAATAAAGATATATGCATTTTAGAACCAACAAAGTACATAGAAAAGAAAAATTTATTTAAAAGACTATTTAAAAGGTAGGGATCAGTTTATGGATAGAATTGCATTTACTATATTTGGAATAGATGTAATGTGGTATGGAATACTTATGGCCACAGGTATGATTTTAGGTACATTAATAGCATTGAAAGAGGCTAAAAGAGTTGGAATCAAAGAAGATGATATATTAGATTTAGCAATTATTGCAATTCCGGTAGGACTAATAAGTGCCAGATTGTATTACGTAATATTTAATTGGGAATATTATTCTAATAACCCATCTCAAATATTCAATTTTAGAGGTGGTGGAATGGCAATACATGGAGCTTTAATAGGTGGAATATTAGCAGGATATATATTCTCTAGATATAAGAAGATTAATTTTCTAAAATTAGCAGATACTGTTATACTTGGAATGCCTTTAGCTCAAGCTATAGGAAGATGGGGCAATTTTATAAATAAAGAAGCTCATGGAGGACCAACTAATTTACCATGGGGAATAATGGTGGATGGAGTAAAAGTACATCCAACTTTTCTATATGAATCTATATGGGATTTTGGTATATTTATATTCCTATGTATATTTAGAAAAAAGAAATCTTATGAGGGTCAAATTATAGTTTTATATGCTATACTATATTCTTTAGGAAGATTTTTTATAGAAGGGCTTAGAACGGATAGCCTTATGATAGGGCCTCTTAGAATGGCTCAAGTTATAAGTTTAGCAGGCGTAATAGGAGGAATAATAGTCCACCTATATTTATCAAGGAAAAATAAAAAAGAAATAGATGATATTAAGGAGCGATAAAATATGGAATTTCATCACGTATCGGTACTTTTAGATGAGTGTATTGATAATTTAAACATAAAACCAGATGGAGTATATGTTGATTGTACAATGGGTGGTGCAGGCCACTCCAAAGAAATAGTAAAAAGACTTTCTAAGGATGGACTTTTTATAGGATTTGACCAAGATATAAACGCTATAAATACAGCAAAAGAAAGATTGAGTGAATATAGCGATAGAGTAAAGTTTGTGCACAGTAATTTTCAAAATTTAAAAAATGAATTAGAAAAAATAGGTGTATATAAAGTGGATGGGGTTCTAGCGGATTTAGGTGTTTCATCACACCAATTAGATGAGGCTGATAGAGGGTTTTCATATATGCAAGATGCACCTTTAGATATGAGAATGGATATAAGATGCAGTTTTTCAGCTTATGATGTTGTAAACACATATAGTGAAGCGGAATTATCAAAAATAATAAAAGATTATGGCGAAGATAATTGGGCTAAACGTATAGCTAAGTTCATAGTAGAAGGACGTAAAGAAAAGAACATAGAAACTACAGGTGAATTAGTTGAAATTATAAAAAAAGCTATACCTAAGAAAGCTAGAATAGATGGTCCGCATCCAGCCAAAAGAACTTTCCAGGCTATAAGAATAGAAGTGAATAATGAATTAGGTGTTATAACTGAGATGATAGATGATGCAGCTTCTATTATGAATGAGGGCGGAAGAATATGTATAATAACTTTCCACTCTTTAGAAGATAGGATTGTAAAAAATGCATTTAGAGATTTAGCAACAGATTGCATATGTCCACCACATATTCCTATATGCCAGTGCGATAAAGAAGCTTTAGTCAAAGTTATAACTAGAAAACCAATATTACCAACAGACAAAGAAATCGAAGAAAACCCAAGATCTAGAAGTGCAAAATTAAGAGTTGCTGAAAGAATATAGAAGTCTAAGCGAAAGCTTAGACTTTTTTGTTTTTTATTGTTTTAATTTTGTATTAAGACTAAAAAGGAAGGAGTATATAGAAAGTTAAATATAATATATATCTATTTATTTATAAAAAAGTAAGGGGATATGTATGAAAAGAAAAATAAAATAAAAGATATAAATGAATATAGAGCAAATAAAAAGAATATCTATAAAAGAAGAATGATAAAAAAAATTACAAAGTGGGTTATAAAGTTAGGAGCTGTAGCAAGTGCTTGTTGTATAATTTTGCGTGTATGTATGGTTATAGTGAAGTTGCAAAATTAAAATATAAAATCGGGGATTTAGAGTCTGAATTACATAATAAAACTATAGAAAAAGAAAATTTACAAGTAGATGTAGATTTATTAACTAGAAGTAGAGATATAGAAAATAAAGCTAATGAGAAATTAGGGATGGACTATCCTAAAGAAAGTCAGATGAAGTACATAGAAGTACCTAATTAGGGGGGATTTGCTTGAGTAAAATAAAGAGATTGAGTAAAAAAAGGTTAGTAATTGTTTTAATACTAGCATGCTTTGTTTTTACGATGCTTATATTTAGGACTGGATACTTACAAATAATTAAAGGGGATTGGCTTACAGAAAAAGCTTTAGATCAGCAAACAAGAGACATACCAATAGAACCTAAAAGAGGTACTATATATGATAGAAATATGAAAGAACTAGCTGTAAGTGTTACTAAGTATACTGTTTGGGCTAAACCGGTTGAAGTTAAAGACAAAGAAAAATCAGCTAAGTTAATATCTGAAATGATAGGTGAAGACTATGATGACGTTTTAAAATTGCTTAAAAAGAAAAACATGGCTTTAGTAAAAGTAAAAAGATGGATAGATGATAAAACAGCAGAAAAAATAAGGGATTCTAAATTACCTGGTATATGGGTAGCTGAGGATAATCAAAGATATTATCCGTATGGAAATTTTGCCCCATATGTAATAGGACATACGTCGGATGATGCAACTGGAATTGCGGGTATAGAGATGGAATATGACAAACATCTAAAGGGAAAACCAGGAAGATTAATTGTTAGTACTGATGCATCAGGAAGAGAAATTCCTCATGGAATGGAAAAATATTATGAGCCGGTGCAAGGAAATGGGTTAGTTCTTAGCATAGATGAAGTAATTCAACACTATACTGAAAAAGCGGTTCAAAAAGCTTATGAACTAAATAATGCTAAAAGAGTTACGGCAATAGCTTTAGATCCGAAAACTGGTGACATTTTATCTATGGCTTCGAAGCCTGACTATGACCCAAATGACTCAAGAACACCTATATATCCATACTACGAAGAAGAACTTGAAAAATATAGTGATAAAGATAAAATAAAAGGATATTTCTCAATGTGGAGAAATCCTGCAGTTAGTGATACGTATGAGCCAGGATCTACTTTCAAACTTATAACATCATCTGCATCTGTAGAAGAAGGAGTTATAAAAGATGGGGAAAAGTTTGTATGTACAGGTAGTGTTACCGTAGGTGGAAGAAAATTGAAATGTTGGAGACACTATAGACCACATGGAGCTCAAGAATTTAAACAGGCAGTTCAAAATTCTTGTAACCCAGTTTTTGTTGAGTTAGGGCAAAGATTAGGTGTGTCTAAGATGTATGATTATATAGAAGGATTTGGATTCATGGATAAAACTAATATAGATTTACCTGGAGAAGCTAAAGGTATTTTATATAATGAAAAAATGTAGGACCTGTAGAGTTAGCGACTATATCATTTGGTCAATCTATATCAGTTACTCCTATGCAGTTAATTAGCGCAATAGGTGCTATAGCAAATGATGGAAAACTTATGGAGCCTAGAGTAGTTAAATCAAAAGTTGATAATCAAGGAAACGTAACAGAAAATATAAAGCCAAAGGTAGTTAGACAAGTAATATCAGAAGATACATCTAAAAAAATGCTAGAAATAGCTGAATCTGTTGTAAGTGAAGGATCTGGTAAAGCTGCATATATACCTGGATTTAAAATAGGTGGTAAAACAGGAACAGCACAAAAGGTTATAGATGGTAAGTATGCACAAGGCAAATATATATGCTCCTTTGTAGGGATAGCTCCTTGTGATGATCCACAAATAGTAGTATTAGCTATAGTAGATGAACCAACTGGTGTTAGCGCATTTGGTAGTACAACAGCAGGACCTATAGTAAAAGAAATAATGAATGATTCCCTAAAATATTTAGGGGTTGAACCTAAATATACTGATGAAGAAAAGCAAGAATATGAAAAACCTAAGGTAAAAGTACCAAATATTATTGATTTAAGTATAGAGGATGCTTTAAAGGTATTAGAAGAAAATAAATTAAAACCGATACAAGACACAGACACAGAGGTTGATGGAAGTGCAAAGGTTAAAGAAATTTTCCCTCCTGCAGGATCAGAAGTACCACAAGATTCTGGAATAGTAATTTACACAGATAATTAAAAGATAATATAGGAATAAACATCTTCAAAAATATTAATATATAGTATATAATTAATGAGTTAATAATTTAAAGAGCAATGTATATAATTTATATACATTGCTCTTTATTAGGATTTCTAAAGGTTTACAAAAGTGTAAAATAATTAGTATTCTATAAAATTATATATTAAAATATTATAAGTATAGATGATGAATATAAAAAGATTTATAATATTTAAAGAGATTTACTTTAATTAAGGAGGGTTAGTATGGAATCTTTATCTATAAAAGAACTAATTATAGCAACTAAAGGTACATTGGTAAAAGGTAATGAATTAGATGAAATACAAAATATAGTTATAGATAGTAGAAAAGCAAAATCTACGGATGCATTTATAGCTATAATAGGTGAAAGCCTAGACGGACATAAATTTATGCAGTCAGCATATGAAAATGGATGTAAAACTTTTATAAAAAACAGAAGTAATAGCATAAAATTTGAAAGTTCGGATATAAATTTAATAGAAGTAGAAGATACAACGAAAGCTCTTGGAGATATAGCGAATTTTTATAAATGTAAGTTTGAAATACCATATATTGGAGTTACAGGTAGTGTCGGAAAAACTACAACAAAAGACATGATATATGCAGCTATATCAACAAAATTCAATACTCTAAAGAATGAAGGAAATTTTAACAATCATATAGGAGTTCCTCTTACACTGTTCAATTTAAACTCTATCCATGATTGCGCAATAATAGAAATGGGAATGTCTCATTTTAACGAAATAGAGTATTTAGCTAATATGGTTAATCCTAAGATAGGAGTAATATCAAATATAGGGTTATCTCATATAGAAAATTTAGGATCTCAAGAAGGCATATTAAATGCTAAGCTAGAAATCACTTCAAACTTTGACGAATCTAACACTCTAATAGTAAATGGAGACGATGAATATCTAAAAAAAATATGCAAAGATGAATTAAATTATGATTTAAAAACTTTTGGATTTGACTACAATAATGATATATATTGTACAGAGTACTCTATAGGAGAAGAAGAACTAAGCTTTACATGTATTATAAATAACAAGAAAGAAGAGATATATATACCTACAGTTGGAAAACATAATATATACAATGCAATGGCAGCTATACTTGTAGGGTTAAGCTTAGAAATGGATTTAAAAGATATAAAAGAAGGTCTTAAAAACTTCAAAGCAAGTAAGATGAGATTGGATATTATTAAAAAAGATGATTTAACAATAATAAATGATGCATATAATGCAAGCCCAGATTCTATGAAAGCTGCATTAGATATATTAGGAAGATATGAAAAAGAAGAGTAGCAATACTTGGAGATATGTTTGAGATGGGAGAACATTCAGAATATGGTCATAGACTTGTAGGAGGATATGCAAAAGAAAATGTAGATGTTTTAATAACAATAGGAGAAAGCTCAAAGTTTATAAGTGATGAAGCAATTAAACTAGCTTTAAATAGTTCTAATGTGTACCATTTTGACAATAAAGAAATAGCAATCGAGAAATTAAGTGATATAATAAATAAGGATGACGTAGTTTTAGTTAAGGCGTCTAGAGGTATGCAATTAGAAAATATAGTACAATATTTAAGCAGGTAGACAATAATTAAGAAATAGCCAGCAAGGGAGAGGAGTTATATTATGTTAGGAATAACACAACTTACGTATACAGCGATGATTTCATTTCTAATAGTGATTATACTAGGACCGATTTTTATACCTATGTTAACTAAGTTTAAGTTCGGTCAAACTGTAAGAGATGATGGACCACAGACACATTTACAAAAAAATGGAACACCTACAATGGGTGGTATAATGATGATAGTAGCAATACTAGTTACAGTTCTTACAAGAACAAAAGTAAGCTCAGATATGACAATGGGGCTTTTATGTATAACAGGATTTGGGTTTGTAGGATTTGTAGATGATTTTTTAAAAATTAAATTTAAAAGATCATTAGGATTAAAAGCATATCAAAAGATTTTATTACAAATTGCTTTAGCAACACTTTTAGCATATTATCAATATACTAATTCACCAAGTGCTGCTCAATTATTAATACCATTTACAAGTTTTACAATTAATTTAGGGCCTTTATATGTACCTGTTATGGTATTTGTAATACTTGGAACTGTAAATGCAGTAAACTTAACAGATGGGTTAGATGGATTAGCATCAGGAATCACTGTTATAGTATCAGGATTCTTTATGTTACTTGCAGCTAATTATGGATATACAGATGTAGCTATACTAGCAGCAGCTACAGTAGGTGCATGTATAGGATTCTTAGGATTTAACTCATATCCTGCAAGAGTGTTTATGGGTGATACAGGATCTATGGCATTAGGAGGGGCTGTTATTTCATTTGCAGTACTTACAAATAATGTCCTTATAATACCTATAGTTGGAGGTATTTATTTCGCAGAAGCTATATCTGTTATACTTCAAGTAGGTTCTTATAAACTAAGAAAGAAAAGAATATTCAAAATGGCACCTATACATCATCACTTTGAGCAATGTGGATGGCCTGAAACAAAAGTTATATTTGTATTCTGGATAACATCTATAGTATTAGCTTGGATAGGTATAATAGCAGTATTCTAATTTACGGGGGTTAGAACAATGGATTTAAAAAATAAAAATGTCTTACTTGTAGGACTAGCAAAAACTGGCGTATCAACTATAAAAAAATTAAATAAATTAGGTGCAAATATCATAGTAAATGATATAAAACCTAAGGAAAAATTAGAAGGAATAATAGAAGAAATAGATAATTTAGATAATATAGAATATGTTTTAGGTAAACACCTTGAAAATATAGAAAACATAGATTTAACTATAGTATCTCCTGGAGTTCCTTTAGACTTGCCTTTTATAGAAAAAATAAAATCTGAAGGCATTAAAATAATAGGAGAAGTTGAATTAGCATATAAATTATCTAAAAACCCTACATTCATAGGAATAACAGGAACAAATGGAAAAACTACTACTACTAGCTTAGTAGGAGAGATGTTTAAAAAAGCAAATAAAGATACATATATAGTTGGAAATATAGGTAATCCAGTTATAGACACTGTTGATTTAACTAATGAAAACTCATATCTTGTAACAGAGTTAAGTAGTTTTCAATTAGAAAGTATAGAAGACTTTAAACCTAAAGTAAGTACTATAATAAATATTACAGAAGATCATTTAAATAGACACCATACTATGGAAAACTATATAAATGCTAAAGCTAGAGTGTTTAAGAATCAAGACAAGACTGATTTTACTATACTAAACTATGATGATTCTATTGTTAGAGACTTAGGGAAAAACAGCAATGGAAATGTTTTATACTTCTCAATAAAAGAAGAAGTAAAGCAAGGTGCATATCTAGATAAAAATAACAATATAGTTATAAAGGTAGATGGTAAAGAATTAGTTCTTATGAATAAATCTGAATTGAGCTTACCAGGAAACCACAATTTAGAAAATGCTATGTCGGCTATTTTAATGGCATATGTATTAAATATTCATACTGACGTTATAATAGATACATTAAGAACATTTAAAGGTGTAGAGCATAGATTAGAGTTTGTTACAAATAAAGATGGTATTATGTTTGTAAATGACTCTAAAGGAACAAACCCAGATTCGACTATAAAAGCTATAACTTCATATGAAAAACCTATAGTTTTAATAGCTGGAGGATATGAAAAGCAAAGTGACTTTACTGAAATGATTAAATATGCAACTAAAAATGTAAAGGCTCTAGTCCTATTAGGACAGACTGCAGAAAAAATAGAAACAACTGCAAAAGAACATGGAATTGATAATATATCAAAAGTTGAAGATATGGAAGCTGCAGTAAAAAAAGCTTATGAAATAGCTGAATCAGGGGATGTAGTTTTATTATCACCAGCTTGTGCAAGTTGGGATATGTATCCAAACTTCGAGGCAAGAGGATTAGACTTCAAAGAGAATATATATAAATTATAGATATATAACCGGGAATGGAGGTAGGTCTAATTAATGCCTAAAGAGATAGTAAAGAAACGTGTTAGTAGGGGGATAAAAACTGATTTTGACAATGTGGTATTTTATACAACAATGTTATTGGTATTTATAGGAATCATAATGGTTTTTAGTGCTAGTTTTATACAATCTACATTTAAACTAGATGATTCCTATTTCTTTAAAGTAAAAGAATATAATTTATGCAACCATAGGATTTATTGCTATGATTTTTACATCTAGGATAGACTATAGATTTTGGTATAAAAATGCAAAAATATTAGGAATAGTAGTTGTTATATTACTTCTATTAGTACTTTCACCTCTTGGAACTTCGTTAAATGGAGCTCAAAGATGGTTGGGTATTGGAGGTTTAACAGTACAACCAGCAGAGCTAGCTAAATTTGCAACTATAATAATAACTGCTAAATTAATAGAATTAAAGTACGATAAAATAAAATCTTTAACAAAAGGAGTTATACCACTTCTTATAATACCTAGTATTTTCTTTGTATTAATAATATTACAACCCAATTTATCAACTGCTGGAACAGTAATATTAGTTACTTTTGTAATGATATTTGTAGCAGGTATGGATATGAAAATTGTTTATGCTATGTTTGGTGCAGGAGTTGGATTATTTGCAGTAATGGTGTTAGCAGCTCCGTATAGACTTGCGCGTGTTACTTCATTCATAGACCCGTTTAAAGATCCTCTAGGAGCAGGATATCAAGTTATACAAGGACTGTATGCACTTGGATCAGGAGGACTATTTGGTCTTGGTCTAGGAAAAAGCAGACAAAAATACTTTTACATACCAGAACCACAAAATGATTTTATATTCGCAATAATAGGAGAAGAACTTGGGCTTGTAGGATGTGCAATAGTAATAATGTTATTTGTATTTTTAGTTTATAGATGTATAAGAATTGCAATAAAATGTCCTGATGTATTTTCATGTATGCTTGTTGTAGGTATTGGAGGTCAAATAGGGATTCAGGCAGCTTTAAATATAGCTGTTGCAACATCATCAATGCCTGTTACAGGAGTCGCCTTACCATTTATAAGTTATGGTGGAACCTCCCTTACAATATTTATGGCAGCAGTAGGGATTGTACTTAACGTCTCTAAACATGTAAAAATGAATTAGACAGGAGATGAAAGTTAATGAAAGTTTTATTATCTGGTGGAGGAACAGGAGGACATGTATATCCTGCCATCGCCATAGCAAATAAGATAAAAGAAGAAAATCCAGATGCTGAAATAGTATTTGTAGGAACTGAAAAAGGTATAGAATCTGAAATTGTTCCTAAATATGGTTATGAACTAAGAACTGTTACAGTACAAGGGTTTAAAAGAAAAATAGATTTTGATAATGTCAAAAGAGTATTTAAATTATTTAAAGGATTAGAACAGTCAAGAAGAATTGTTAAGAAATTTAAGCCAGATGTTGTTATAGGAACTGGAGGATATGTGAGTGGGCCAGTATTATTTAATGCATCTATGGGTAAAGTTCCTGCTATAATTCATGAGCAAAATTCTTTCCCTGGAGTTACTAATAAAATCTTAGCTAAAATGGTAACTAAAGTTTTAACTAGTTTTGAGGACTCTCATGTAAGGTTCCCTGAAGAAACTAGAAATAAATTAGTGCTTACAGGAAATCCAGTTAGAAAAGAAATTCTTATATCTAAAAAAAGTAATTCAAGAAGAAAGTTAGGAATACAAGAAGATAAAAAAATGGTTTTATGCTACGGAGGTAGTGGAGGATCAAGAAAAATAAATGATTCTATGAAGGTAGTAATAAGAAATCTTGTTAATGAAGATATAGCATTTATATATGCTACAGGTAAAAACTTCTATGATGGTTTTATGAGTGATATAAGTGACTTACAGTTAAAACCATATCAAAAGGTAGTACCATATTTAGAAGATATGGCAAGTGCATTAGCAGCTTGTGATATAGTTATAGGAAGTGCAGGTGCTATATCTTTAGCTGAGATAACAGCTCTTGGTAAACCATCTATAATAATACCTAAAGCCTATACAGCAGAAAATCACCAAGAATACAATGCGAAAAGTATAGAAAGCAAAGGTGCTGGAATAGCTATTTTAGAAAAAATCTTACAGCTGAAACTTTAAATGATACAGTATTTAAATTATTAGGAGACAGAGATCTTTTAATAGATATGTCAAATGCAAGTAAAGAAATAGGTAAACCTGAAGCTATAGACATAATATATAAAGAAGTTATGGAAGTTTATAATAGAAACAATAAAAAGCCGAAAAAAGAGGCTAAAGTTGAAAGTAAAGATGAGAAAATAAGTGAAAATGAAGTAAAAGAAGTTAAGACAATCGGTATAAAAAATAAAAAGTAACATATTTCCCCTCTAGTACATAGTATTAAAAATATAAGAAGTTATATTTTAGGCTAAAAATACTTGCTACTAGGGGGGATACTTTTGTCAAAGTATATAATTAGTGGAGGCAACAAAGTAGAAGGTAGGCTGGATATAAGAGGAGCAAAAAACTCTGTATTGCCTATAATGGCTGCCTCTATACTAAATGAATCTGAAAATATAATAAAAAATATTCCAGATATATCAGATGTCCATGTAATGATTGATATATTGAAAAGCATAGGATGTAAAGTTGAGTACAATGAGTATACTTTATATATAGATAGTAAAAATGTTAATGTAAACAGTGTTAAAGAAGAGTATATGAAAAAATTAAGATCATCCATTATAGTAATGGGGGCAATGATAGGTAGATTTAACAATATAAGTATAAGCTATCCAGGAGGATGTTCTATAGGGTCTAGACCGATAGATCTTCATTTATATGCTTTGGATAAACTAGGTGTAAAAATAACTGAAGACAGAGGATATATATATTGTAATAGAGAGTATTTGGTAGGAAATACTATAAACCTAACATTTCCAAGTGTAGGTGCTACGGAAAATGCGATGTTGGCAGCCGTAAAAGCAAAGGGAATAACAATAATAAATAACGCTGCAAGAGAACCTGAGATAGAAGACTTGCAAAATTTCTTGAATTTAATGGGAGCAAAAGTAAGTGGAGCAGGAACTAGTTGTATTCAAATTGAGGGTGTAGATAAATTACATTCTGTCGAACATACAATAATTCCTGATAGAATTGCAATAGGAACTTATATGATTGCAAGTGCTATAACTGGAGGGTATTTACAAGTTGATAGAGTTATAAAGAGTCACATCAATCCTATAGTTAGTAGATTAGAAGAAGCAGGATGTAATATTGAGTATAAAGGATATGGCTTAGAGCTTAAAGCTCCTAATAAAATTTTACCTATAGATATAATAAAAACATCACCTCACCCTGGATTTCCTACTGACATGCAATCGCAGATTATGGCTTTGTTGTGCTTAAGTGAAGGTACTAGTATTTTCCATGAATCAATATTTGAAAATCGATTTATGCATTGTGGAGAACTTTCTAAAATGGGAGCAAACATAATAAAAATAACTGAAAATATTTGTATGGTAAAAGGTGTAAATAAACTTGTGGGGGCTAATGTTGAGGCTTCGGATTTAAGAGGAGGAGCATCCTTGATATTGGCAGGGCTAGCGGCGGAAGGAACAACAGCTGTTACTAACATTAGCCATGTAGAACGAGGTTATGAGCATATTGAAAAAACATTGAGAAGCCTAGGTGCAAATATAAATAGAATTTAGTATGAAATAAAGAAATCGAAGTAGTTTCATGTACTATTACGATTTCTTTTTTGTGATTTAGAAAGATTAAATAATCAAATAACAAAGGAGAAGCTGTTGTTATGTAGTATTTTATAATATATAAATACTAAAGTGGGTTATTATGTAAAAAAAATAAATACAGGTTAAATAAGAGAGGTAAATTTGCTATATATGCTTTTATTTTGCTAGTTATATTATTTATTTATATATGTATAAGTAGTAGCATTTTTGAACTTAAACAAATCAATGTAGATGGAAATATTAAAATAACTAAAAGTGAAATAACTAAAATAGGAAATATTGAAACTGGTAAAAACATTTTTAAATACAATTTAAATGATGTAGAAAAAAGATTATTGGAAAACTCATATATAAAATATGTTAAAGTTAGCAGGAAGTTTCCCGATAAATTAGTTATAACAATTAAAGAAAATAGTGAATATGCAATAATAAAAGAAGGTGCAAGTTATATTTATATAGGTGAAAATGGATTAATTTTATCAGAAAAAAAGAGATAACAAACAAGAATATTCCATTGATAAGCGGTATAGAAATAAAAAATAAAAATTAAAATGCAAAGGCTAAATTAAATGGAGATAAATCAAATGATATAATTTTAGCTATAGATACATTGAAAAAATAATATGTCAAGGAAAATTAAAAGTATAAAAATAAATAAAGATAAAATGTATATGAAAACAGATGATAATATAAATATTACCTTAAAAATAGATGAAGATATCAAATACAATATAAACCGATTAAAGGCTATACTAGTTGATTTAAAATCTAGTAATAAAAAAGGAGGTAATATAGATTTAACATCAAAAGAACGAGCTATATATTCTCCATGATGTAAAATTGATATTAAATTTTATTATAACTTAAAATTTGTAGATTTATAAAAATATAAAGAACAAATTATTTTGAAGCTTAGTTTTTGTTTATTAAATTTTGTAAATGAACAAGGAAAATTATGTGTATTTATAAATTCTTGTAAAAAACATGAATAAAAAACTTGAATAATGTAGGTATTTCAAAGTAAAATATATAAGGTGAATATTTAAGATATATGTAATTAATGGTAGTTCGCTTATTATAATAACTGGGTATTATATTTAAAATGACATTATACAATAGAGTACTCTGTATATAAGTAAATTAAAAATTAAATAAAATTAGGATTTAAAAATTTACTTACATAGGAGATATAATAGGAGTTCTTATGTATTATGTAGATATATTGGTATTTGGGACAAGATTATTTAGTAATTTATCAATTATAAGAAGACAGATTGTATCTAATTTATGCAATAAAAAAGAGGAAAATGAACTTTTTGTGGAATAAGTTAGTTAAATATTAACAAAATGCTAATATAAAATGATATAATTAATACATAGATTTACTTTGAATATTAAATAAGGAGGTTTGTAGATGCTAAACTTTGACGTAGAAATGGATAACTTTGCAAAAATCAAAGTAATAGGCGTAGGTGGCGGTGGTAACAACGCTGTCAACAGAATGGTTGAAGCACAACTTAAAGGTGTTGAATTTATAGCTGTAAATACTGATAAACAAGCTTTATATACATCTAAAGCTGAGCATAAAATTCAAGTTGGAGAGAAACTTACGAGAGGTCTAGGAGCAGGAGCAAACCCAGAAGTGGGGAAAAAGTCTGCAGAAGAAAGTAAGGATGAAATACTTAAAGTTCTTGAAGGTGCGGATATGGTATTTGTAACTGCAGGAATGGGCGGAGGAACAGGAACAGGAGCTGCACCTGTAGTTGCTCAATTAGCAAAAGAAATGGGTATACTTACAGTAGGAGTAGTAACAAAACCTTTTGCTTTTGAAGGTAAAG
Organism: Paraclostridium sp. AKS73; assembly: GCF_025671395.1. Taxonomy (NCBI): domain Bacteria; kingdom Bacillati; phylum Bacillota; class Clostridia; order Peptostreptococcales; family Peptostreptococcaceae; genus Paraclostridium; species Paraclostridium sp. AKS73. Next base: position 75,796 of record NZ_JAIXHU010000001.1, read on the forward strand.
TAAGAATGAAAAATGCAGAACAAGGTATAAAAGAGTTAAAGACAAAAGTTGATACTTTAATAACTATACCTAATGATAGATTGCTACAGATAGTTCAAAAGAATACATCTATGTTAGAAGCATTTTCTATAGCAGATGATGTACTAAAACAAGGTATAGAATCTATATCAGATTTAATTGCAGCACCAGGATTAATAAACCTAGACTTTGCTGACGTTCAATCTATAATGAAGGAAAAAGGCTTAGCACATATGGGTATGGGAAGAGCTCAAGGCGAAAATAGAGCTATAGAAGCAGCAAGACAAGCTATACAATCACCATTACTTGAAACGTCTATAAAAGGAGCTAAGGGTGTTTTACTTAACATAACAGGTGGAGCAAACTTAGGATTATTTGAAATAAATGAAGCTTCCACATTAGTTCAAGAATCTTGTGATTCAGAAGCTAATATAATATTTGGAGCTACAATTAAAGAAGACTTAAAAGATGATCTTGTTATAACTGTTATAGCTACAGGGTTTGAAGATGGACAAGATATGGATTTAGATTTAATAAATAGAAATAACTCAATGAATCAAGGACAACCTCAAAGCTTTCAACAAAATAGTTTAAATCATAATCCGGTAAGAGAGTCTCAAAGACCAGTAATGCCAGAGCCAAAACAAGAAGAAGAAACTGTTGTTAAACAAAATACAAGTTCAACATACATAGAAAGTGATGATATGGAGATTCCAACATTCCTAAGAAGAAGAAGATAGTACTATCTTCTTTTTTTTTGCGTTTTTTTGTTTTATTTAAGAAAAAAATTTAATTTGGTTCGACTATCAATTATGACATAAAAATCATTAAAGCTAAACTATAATATAGGTAAATGTTTCAAGGAGGGGATGGAGGTGTACGTAGAATATTATGCAATTGAAAACTTATTAGTAAATTATATAATAATAAGTTGCACTGCTATAATTTCGAAAAATAATAGTTCTATGAAGAAAAAATGGACAGGTGCCACAATTGGAATGATATATTCAATTTTATATTTATTTGATAATTTTAATTTATTTTTTTCGATTCCTATGAAAGTACTATTAATCTTAATTGTAACTAAAATAGCATTTAACAATGAATCGTTAAAAGGGTATTTAAGAACTTTGATTATATTTTACTTTGTTAATATTTTTATTGCAGGAAGTTCATTTTTTATTATATATTGTACAGGCCTTACGCATTTAACCATATCTTTTATAATTTTAATCTCATATATAAGTGGGGTAGTTTTAAAATATATTTACAATGACATAAAAGAATTGAAGCATATAGCAAGTATGAAAAAAGATATGACCGTATGCGTAAATGAAAAAGAGGTAGATCTCAAGGCTTTAATAGATACAGGAAACTTATTAAAAGATCCTATAAGTAAAAGTGAAGTTGTTATTATAAGTGCTAATAAATTATATGAAATTTTGCCTGAAGAATTCCAAAATCTAGATCTTAAAAATATAAATATAAGTACAATTGATAATGTTATCGATAAAGTTGATAAAAATATATCTTATAGGATTAGGATGATACCTGTAAAGCAGATAAATGACAGTAATTTGGTAATAGGCATAAAATCAGATTACATAAAAGTTGATGGGCAAAAAATACCTAATGTAATATTAGGTCTTTCCAATTTTAATGAAGATGGTTATAACGCTATATTAAATCCACAACTATTAATGAGTATATAAAATTTAAGGGGGATAGTTTTATGAAAAATTTTATAAAATTAAAGTCAAAGTTTATAGGTTATTTTTATAAAATATTAAAAAGATTAGGTCTGTTAAATCCAAAGGGGCTATATTATTTGGGAGGCGTAAATATATTGCCTCCACCACTTTCTACTGAGGAAGAACAAGAACTTTTAAAAAACTTAGAACATGATGAAAGTATAAAGTCTATCTTAATTGAAAGAAATTTAAGATTAGTAGTATATATATCTAGAAAATTTGAAAATACAGGAATTGATGTAGAAGATCTTATATCAATAGGAACAATAGGCTTAATAAAAGCTGTAAATACATTTAAGCTAAATAAAAATATAAAGCTAGCTACTTACGCATCTAGATGTATAGAAAATGAAATACTTATGTATTTAAGAAAAAATAATAAAAAGAAAACCGAGGTATCATTTGATGAGCCTCTTAATGTTGATTTAGATGGGAATGAACTTTTATTATCCGATATATTAGGAACAGAAAATGATGAAATATATAAGTTAATAGAAGAGGAGATAGATAAAGATCTTTTAGTTATGGCTCTTGATAGGCTTTCAGATAGAGAAAAACAAATTATGGAATTAAGATTTGGTCTAGCTAGCAAAGGAAATGAAAGAACTCAGAAAGAAGTTGCCACTATGTTAGGTATATCTCAATCATACATATCTAGATTGGAAAAAAGATAATATCTAGGCTAAAAAAGAGATGAAGAAATTTGTTTAGATAATAAATAATTACTCTTAAACAGTATAAAAATATACTAGATGTAAATAATTGTATAAGAAATACTTTTTAAGAGAGGACTGAGTTGTAATGCAAATAAATAAAGTTGAAATCTGTGGAGTAAATACCTCTGAGTTACCAGTTCTTAAAAATAATCAAATGACGGAACTCCTTGTAAAAATTAAAAATGGAGACGAAGTAGCTAGACAAGAATTTGTAAGAGGAAATCTAAGATTGGTCCTGAGTGTAATTCAAAAGTTTAACAACAGAGGAGAAAATATTGACGATTTATTTCAAATAGGTTGTATAGGACTTATAAAGGCAATTGATAATTTTGACTTAAGTCAAAATGTAAGATTTTCAACTTATGCAGTCCCTATGATTATAGGAGAGATAAGGAGGTATCTAAGAGATAATAATCCTATAAGGGTGAGTAGGTCCTTAAAAGACATTGCATACAAAGCTCTTCAAGTGAGAGAGAGACTGGTAAGGTCTAATTCTAAGGAACCAACTGTTTCGGAAATAGCTAAAGAGCTTGAACTAGATGTTGAAGATGTAGTAATGGCTTTAGATGCTATTCAAGATCCTATATCATTATTTGATCCGGTATATCAGGACAATGGAGATGCTATATTTGTAATGGACCAAGTTCAAGATAAAAAAGACACAGATGAAAATTGGTTACAAGAAATAGCACTTAAAGAAGCTATAAAAAAATTAAATGGAAGAGAAAGATTGGTTTTAGATTTAAGGTTTTATAAGGGTAGAACTCAGATTGAAGTAGCTGATGAAATTGGTATTTCTCAAGCTCAAGTTTCTAGAATAGAGAAAAATGCTTTGAAAAATATGAGAAAATATATATAAAAAATATGCAAAAGTAATATTACTTTTGCATATTTTTGATATGCTCATAACTGTATATTAATTGTAAAAAAATGTAAAATATGGTATAATTCATAATGGATAATATTAGTGAAGAGGGAGAATTGAATGTTAAATTCATCATTATCATATGTAATAATTAGAAGTTTTCCAGAAAGCATTTTTTTAATTTTAGCTGGATACATTTTATTTAACTTAAAAATAGAATTTAGAAGACTTATAAAGAATTCTTTAATTTTTTTAATCTTATTAACTAGTATAAGGATGATGCCTATAAGTTTTGGAATACACACTGTATTTAGTATGTTTATAATAGGTGTGATTTTCTATAAATTTGAAAATCAACAAATTATACAAACTATAATTAATGTTTCTAAAATATATATATGTCTAGCTACAAGTGAGGTTATATATATGCTTGTTGCTGAAAAGATATTAGGTGTATCTACAAAAATGTTAGTTGATAATACAAGTATAAACAGTGCAATATTATCACTTCCATCATTGCTAATATTTATTTTGTTAATTATTGGATTAAATGTAATAACTAAAAAGATAAGTACAAACATATAGGGGTAAACTTATGGATATTATAGAAAAGATTTCATATAATGTTTCGAATAAAATAGGTGAAAAGGCAAAAAAAAGTAAAGATGAAATACAGGTTATGCATTATGGGTTGTTTATTTGGATACACACTATATTGGCTTATATAGCTACAATTTTAGTAGGGATAATAATAGGGAAAACAATAGAAGTATTATTAATTTCTATTGTTGCATCTAGTTTGAAAAAGTTTTCAGGTGGAGTTCATGCAACATCTCCCAATAGATGTTTAATAATAGGCATTATAACAACATTAATTTTTACGTATATTTATGTTTTTCTAAATAAATACTGTGGATATAATTTTATATATATTTTTAGTATAGTGAGTATTGTATCATGTTATTATATTTTTTATAAAAAGGCTCCAGTGGGAACAAAAAATAAGCCTTTAAAGAAGGAAGAAACTAGAAATAGGCTTAGAAAGAAACTATTTAATAGAATTAATGTTTTTATTTTAATAATATTATTACTTTTAATAGTTAGATCAACTGAAATTCTAAATTATGATACAGCTATGTTTGTATATTGTATAGAATTAGGGATTATACTACAAACAATAGCAATAACTAAGCTAGGAGAAACAATCATATTAAAATTAGATTGTTTTCTTAAATAAAAAAATATTTAAGGGGGATTAGCTATGAACTTTTTAGCAAATTTATTCTCAGATTTTGCAATGAACTTAGGAAATGGGGCATCTACAATGTGTGCTATGGTATTCTTTGAACCAGAAATGCCAAAATCTTTAAGAGAAGAGTAATTTTAAATAAACCATAAGGATATATCCTTATGGTTTATTAATTAAAAAGGAATTTAGGAGAAAAGAATGAATGAGTTTGAAAATATAAGGAATAAAAAAGTATTTGAAATATTAGCGATAATAAAAGTTATATATATGCTTTTAGGAATGGTAGCTATGATAAGTTCCTATACAACAATAGAAAGTTATAATTATATGCTATTTTATATATACATAGTTGCAATAATAATACTTTTAATAGTTTACTTTATATGGTTATCAAAGAGACAATATAAATTTATAGATAATCCAGCAAAATCCAGGGATAATATAGAGACAATTTTATTAATGCTAATATGTACAGTTATAATAATGTCAACAGGAAAAGAAGAAAGTCCTTATAAATTTCTATATATTTTTATAATTATAATATCTGCAATACAATTTGGAAGGAACTATGCAATGATTGTTTCTATAATTTGTTCTATATTAGTCTGCGGAGTGGATGTGCTATCAATACAATTTGGGGTTCATCTTCAAGAGCCAGCTAAAGAATTAATAACAAACTATTTTCAAATTGATATAGTTATAGTAAGTGCCTTTTTTGTGACGTCATGGATACTCGGAATGTACGTTAATATAGAAAAAGAGCATAGCAAAGAACTTCAAAATCTAGCTAATGTAGATGAACTTACGGGTTTATATAATCATAGATATTTTCAAGAATCATTAGAAACTCTAATGGAGTGTGCTGACAGTGAAAATACATCAATCTCGATGTTATTTATGGATATTGATTATTTTAAAAATTATAATGACATAAATGGTCATCAGGCAGGGGATGTTGTTTTAAAAGATGTAGGTCAGATTTTAAAAGAAAGTGTAAGAGAAAATGATATTGTAGCAAGGTATGGGGGCGAGGAATTTGCTGTAATTCTTCCAAATACTATAGAAGAAGATGCGATAAGAGTTGGGGAAAGGATTAGAATTAATATAGAAAATACATATTTTTATGGGCAAGAAAATCAACCAAATAAAAATATGACGATATCTATAGGCGTTTCATCGTATCCGCTAAGAGCGAGTAACAAGCATCAGTTTATAAACACTGCAGATGATGCTCTTTATAGAGCCAAATCACTTAATAAAAATAGGGTAGAGGTATACTATAGTGTTTTAGAAGAAATTTCAGATCATATATATATAGATGAAGAAACAGCTAATTCATTAAAAAGGCTTATAAATATGATAAATAAAAAAGATAGATATACGTATGGACATACAGAAAGAGTAGTTATATATTTAGGTTGGTTTTCAAATTATCTAAAACTCAATGAAAAGGATAAACTACGTTTAAAACTAGCAGCTTACCTTCATGATATAGGAAAGATTGAAATTCCAGAAGAAGTATTAAATAAAAAAGGAAAGTTAACTGATTTAGAGTATGATATGTTAAAAAAACATCCAGAGTTGGGAGTGGATTTGATAAAGCATGTAAAAGCATTTGAAGAATTGTTGCCAGCTATAAAACATCATCATGAAAGATATGATGGGAGAGGGTATCCAGATAATTTAAAGGGAGAGCAAATCCCGTATCTAGCTAGAATAATATCTATAGCAGATAGTTTTGACGCAATGACATCCCATAGACCTTACAATAGTAGGAAAGGGCATGAAGAAGCGATAAAAGAACTTAGAAAATGTGCAGGAAGTCAGTTTGACCCAGAACTAGTTGAAAAATTTATAAGTATGATAGAATTAAAAAATAATTTAAAATTAGGCCAGTATGGTCATTTTTTTTTTTATTCTTGTACATATTTATTTTTAAGAGGAGGTAGATTATAATATGATTAGAATTTCTGATATAATGGATAAAGAAGTAATAAATGTTAAAAATGGTAAAAGAATGGGGTTTATTACAGATATAGAGATGGATACCAATGAAGGAAAAATTTTATCATTCACAATTGAAGGTGATGGAGGTATGAACTTTTTTCAAGAAATTATGATGGGCAAGTTGTTTTTTGGAATGATATAATAAAAATAGGATGTGATACAATTATAGTAAACCAAGGTCAAGATCATAGTTTAGATGAATTTAATATATAAAAGACATAAGAAAAAAGGAGGGATAGGCTTTGTTATGTCCTTACTGCAATTATAAAGAATCAAAGGTAATAGACTCAAGACATACGGATAGTCAATCTATAAGAAGACGAAGAGAGTGTGAATCTTGTAAAAAGAGATTTACTACATATGAAAAATAGAGTTAACGCCTATTATGGTTATAAAAAAAGATAATAGTAGAGAATATTTTGATAGAAATAAAATAAAAAATGGGATATTGAAGTCTTCTGAAAAAAGGCCAGTTTCAATAGAACAAGTTGAAGAAATAATACACTACATAGAAAATGAAATAAATAAGACTTACCTATCAGAGATAGAAAGTAAAAAAATAGGTGAGATGGTAATGGATAAATTAAAAGATGTAGATGAAGTAGCATATGTAAGATTCGCATCAGTGTATAGACAATTTAAAGATATAAATACATTTGTTAAAGAGCTGAAAAATATACTAACAGAAAAAAGGTGATTGAGCATGGACAACTATATAAGATTTAAAGGATTTGATAAAAAATGTGATTTTGTGAACTTAGCATTTTCGAACATAAATATTGATATGGCATCAAAATCCGATAGAGAAAATCTTTGCAAAGAATTAAATATGAATTTTGAAAACTTAACAAATAATAAACAAACTCACTCAGATATAGTAAACATAATAAAAAAGAAGATATAGGAAAAATAAAAGAAGGGGATGCTTTAGTTACAAATTTGAAAAAACTCCATTATTAGTTTTTGTTGCAGATTGTGTTCCTGTGGCTATTGTGGATCCTAAGAAGGAAGCTGTAGCACTTTGTCATGCAGGATGGAGAGGTACATATTCAAAAATAACTCAAAAATCTATTGAAAATATGGAAAAGCTGTATGAAACAAACCCTGAAGATTTAGTTTGTGTCTTAGGACCTTCAATTGGACCTTGTTGTTACGAGGTATCTAAAGATTTAATTGAAAAATTTAACACAATTATTACAAATAGAGATGAAAAATTTTATATAATTAAAGAAAACAAGTACTATCTAGATTTATGGAAAGTAAATGAATTGATATTGACAAGTTGTGGTGTGAAAAAAGAAAATATAGTTAATTTAAACATATGCACTAGTTGTAACAGTGATAAATTTCATTCCTATAGAAAACATAATCAAACAACAAAAAGGCTAGGTATGATACTTGAAGTAAAGTAGAGAGGGGCTAACTTAAGATGAAAACGAAAGTGTTAGTTATAGATGATGAGAAGCATATTGTAGAGCTTTTAAAATTTAACCTAGAAACTATGGATTATGAGGTTCATTACTCATACGATGGATTTGATGGATTTATAAAAGCAAAAGAGATAATGCCAGACTTAATATTATTGGATTGGATGCTACCGAATATAAGTGGAATAGACCTTTTAAAGAAAATTAGAAGTGATAAAGATTTAAAGAATATACCTGTAATAATGCTAACTGCTAAAAATGTTGAAAACGACAAGGTAGAAGGGTTAGATTCAGGTGCTGATGATTATATAACAAAGCCATTTAGTGTAAAAGAGTTATTAGCTAGAAGTAATTCTGTTTTAAGAAGATACAATGTTAATAATGACAATAGTGATAAAACAGTGTTAAGTATAGGGAATTTAAAAGTAGACTTACAAAAGCATGAGGTAATTAAAGGCACTGAAAAGATAGATTTAACACTTAAAGAATTTGAACTTTTAAGACTTTTACTAGAAAACAAAGGAAAGGTTTTATCAAGAAACTACTTATTAGATAAAATATGGGGATATGAATACTATGGTGAAACTAGAACAGTAGATGTTCATATAAGATATTTAAGAAAAAAAATAGAAGGAACTAGCGAAGAAGAAAAATATATAGAAACTATTAGAGGAATAGGATATAAAATAGATTAAGGGGCGTTTTAACATGGATAATATAAGCATATACTTTTTAATTGTTTTAATATCAATTATAGTTTCTATAATTTCAATAAGATATGCTATAAACTTAAGAAACTATTTACAGGAATTTATAGCTGTATCAAAGAAAATAAGCAACAAAGAATTCCATGCAAAAATAAACATATCAGCAAAAGGTGAATTAGGTCAACTAGTTGATAATTTTAATGACATGATAGATACAATAGATATTACGATTCAAGAAGTTCAATACAAAAACTTACAATTAAAATCTATTGTAAAAAGTATATCACATGGTATTTTGGCTATTGATATAAATGGAAATGTTTTATTGATAAATGAAGAAGCAAAAAAGATAATAAAAAGTGATGGAAGTGAAGCTGTGGAAGGCAAAAACATCCATCATGTTATAAAAGATTATAAAATATTAAATGAAATTGCTAAGTTTATAGGATCAAAGAAAACTGAAATGAAAGAAATTACCAATGATGAAGAGATAGTATATAATATAAAACTAGATCCTATATACCTTCAAAGTAGCAATAATGTTATTATTGGCTCCATAATAAACATAGAAAATATAACTGAAAGAGTTAAACTAGAAAATATGAGGAGTGATTTTGTTGCCAATGTAACTCATGAACTAAAGACACCTCTTACATCTATAAGTGGGTTTGTAGAAACATTAAGAATCAACGAAAATATAGATAAAAAGATGAGAGATAGATTTTTAGGTATAATTGAAACAGAATCAGATAGACTAAAAAGGCTTATAGACGATATATTACTACTTTCGTTTATAGAAAATAAAGATACTATAACATCTGAAAATGTAGAGGTATTAAATGTATTTAAAGAAGTTTATGAATTAACTATTAATTCTGCTAATATAAAAAATATTGAATTAAAATACAAATTTGATGATGATAAAATTTTTATAAATTCGAATAGAGATTATATTAAACAAATATTTTTAAATTTAATAGATAATGCTATAAAGTACACTCCAGATGGAGGCTTTGTAGAAACCTATGTATATGAAAGTGATGAAGATATATTTATAAAGGTTTCAGATAATGGGATTGGAATATCTAAAGAGGATAAAGACAGGGTGTTTGAGAGATTTTATAGGGTTGATAAAGCGAGAAGTAGAGACGTAGGTGGCACTGGTCTAGGACTTGCTATAGTAAAACATATAGTTAAATCTTTAAATGGAACTATAAGTGTGAAAAGTGAATTAAATAGAGGAACTGAATTTACAGTTACAATACCAAAAAAAATTCTTATAAGAATTTTTATTTTGCACAAACTAAATATAGTAAAAATAAAAGGAGGATAACATATGGATGATGCTACATTATTTAGGCGTGCATTTGGGGTAGCTTTAGTTTTAGGTGTTTTATCAAGACTTATAGTATTAAGGCTAGTAAATAAACAACAACCAACTCAACCTCAAGATTATATAGAACAACTTATTTTATCATTTATTGCATCTGCGTTGGGAGCTGTAGCATTCCCAGCTTTATTAGATAAGGAGTTTGCGGCATTAACTTTTTTAGCAGTAGGTATACAACAATTTCAAGAAGTAGCAAGTGAAGAAGAAATAACATTGTCAAATATAGATGATAATGAATTAATTAGCAAAGGAATGACTTATATTCATGATGTGGCTAAAAATTATGAAGTTAGAAACTACCTTAGTATATTTTCATCATTAGGAGGCTCTATAGCTTTTATAATCACATACAATACATTCAAAGTTAATTTTATTATATGTACTTTAGCATCTATTGTATCAACTTTAATTGTGGGATATATATTTAAGAAAATATTATCAAGTAAAAGTTTAGAAGACATTGTAGATGTAGAGGTTGTACCAATAGAATTTGATGGTGCATTATTAAAAGTAGGAGGGGTAGTTTTAACAAATATAGGATTAGAAACATCAAGACAAAGATATATAGAAAAGGGTGTAGGCATTAAAGTTATGCCAAAGGATATGGTATCTGCGGGTATAATAGGAGACCCAGCTCAACAACAAGCTATGCTACATAACGTATATTTACATATGGGGATAGATAGAGATGTTGACGAGCCAGAATTTATACCTATAGCAAGAACAAATCCACAGGATAATTCAGTTAATTTTGGATACATTCCATTAGTTAGAGATGTTGATTTAACAGTAGAGGCTGTAAAAAGTGCCCCTATATTAGATAGTTCAAAAGGAAATAATAATGCATATAGAAAGAAAAATAAGAACAAGTAAAATTAAGGGGTGAGTAAATGAAAAGTATATTTATAATTGGTATAGTTATTGGGATTGTTTCGAGAGTTATAACTTTAAAAACAGATAGGAAACAATACCCAACAGAACCTAATATGTTAGTATCACAACTTGTTTTAGCTATTATAGGATCTGCTTTAGGAGCAATGTTAGTTCCTGCTTTAATACAAAAATCTTATACATCAATTACCTTTTTATCATTGGCAGCTAGCCAATTTAGGCAAGTAAGACACAGCAAAAGAAAAATCTTAACAGATATGGAAGATTCACTTTTAGTAAAACGAGGTGCTGGATTTATAGAAGAAATAGCTCTGACATATGAAGTAAGAAGTTATACGTGTATACTTACAGCTTTAACTACGTCAGCTGTGTACCATTTATCTAAAACAGAACTTTTTATAGGTGAAGGAGGAAGCATATTCTTAGGTGCTGTATCAGGTATCGGATTAGCTTTAATATTTAAAAAATTATTTGTAAGAGAAAGTATAGGATCCATAGCTGAGGTTATTCCAGCTAAAATATCATTTGATGGACCACTGTTAAAAGTAAATGATGTTGTAATTTCAAATATAGGGTTAGACTCTTCAAAACAAAGGTATTTGGAGCATGGATTAGCGGTAGAAATTATACCTAAAGATGGTAATTATATAAATAGTGGTATAATATTAAGTCCAGGGCAAAGACAAACAATAGCCAATATAGCGTATTCAAGATTAGGGATAATGAGAACTCCTGATGAGCCTGATTTTGTGCCGATTTTGAGAAGAAATCCTAAAAATGAAAGTTTAGTAATGCCATATATACCTATTGAGAAAGATATAAATAAATTTATCTCGGCTGTAAAAGGTACCCCTATAATTGAAACTTCTAGAGGGCATAATTGGGCATTGAAGAGATTTAATATAAAACAACAAAAAGGAGTGTAAAATATGAATGTAGGTATAACTGACGTAACATTAGCTATTATCACTACAAATAAAGAAATGAAATCGGCGAATATCCCTGTTTTTTATGCAGAAGATGAAAAAGAACTTCAAGAAAGAGGCTTAATAATATCTAAAACTATGGGAGGTATGGTTCATGATGTATATCATGGAACTCTAATAGTAGTTAAGCATTAAAGGTACCTTTAAAGGTACCTTTTTATTGACTATTTTAAAGAAAACATGGTAATATAATGTGATGTACTTATAAAGGAAAAGTGGTGAAATTTATGGAAGTCAATGTAAAAAATACAAATAATATAATCAGTAAAGTATACAAAGATAGCATCGCTTGGGAACTAGGAATAGAAGTTGGAGACTTGTTAATTTCTATAAATGATCAACCCATACATGATATAATAGAATATAGATTCTTGCTAAGTGATGAGTACTTAGAAGTAGAAATAAAAAAGAAAAACAATGAAATATATGTGTATGAAATAGAAAAAGATTATGATGAAGATTTAGGAATTGAATTTACAAATCCTATAATAGATAAAGCTAAAAGTTGTAGAAATAAATGTGTATTTTGCTTTATAGATCAATTACCAAAAGGTATGAGAGAAACACTTTATTTTAAAGATGATGATTCAAGATTGTCATTTTTACAAGGAAACTTTGTCACTTTAACAAATATGAGTGAGGAAGATATAGATAATATAATTAGATATAGAATAAGCCCTATTAATATATCTGTGCACGCTACAAATCCAGAACTTAGACAAAAAATGATTAAAAATAAGTTTGCTGGAAGGCTTTATGAAATAATGCAAAGATTAGCTGATGCTCAGATACAAATGAATTGTCAGATTGTTTTATGTCCAGGATACAATGACAAAGCAGAATTGGAAAGAACTGTATCTGATTTAACAAAACTATATCCATATGTAAATAGTGCAGCGGCAGTTCCGGTAGGAATAACTAAACACAGAGAACATCTACCAAACTTAGAGATATTTAATGAACAAACTGCTGGAGAAACTATAGAGTTAGTTCATGAATTACAAGAAAAATATCTAAATGAATTAGGAACAAGATTTATATTCCTATCAGACGAGTTTTATATAATGGCAAATAAAAAATTATTAGATTATGATGAGTATGAAGGCTTTATACAATTCGAAAATGGAGTAGGTATGATAAGTAAGTTAGAAAGAGAAATTCATGACTATCTACAAACTATTTCGGATGAAAAAATAAATTCTAAAAAGAAAATTTCTATAGCTACGGGACACTCTGCATATGAATTTATAAAAAATATGGCGAGTTGTATAATGAATAAATGCCCAGGAGTAGAGATAGAGGTTTACAAGATAGTAAATAACTTCTTCGGAGAAACTATAACTGTATCGGGGCTTATAACAGCGACAGATATAATAAATCAGTTAAAGGACAAGGACTTAGGACAAACTTTATATATACCAAGAAGTATGTTAAAAGCAGATGAAGAAATATTTTTAGATAACATTACACTAGAAGAATTACAAAATACTATGAATATTGAAGTTGTACCTTGCTTAAATGAAGGTAAAGACTTTGTTGATAAGATTTTGAAATAGAGAGGGAGGTTATTATGAACGATAATAGACCGGTAGTTGCAGTAGTTGGAAGACCTAATGTTGGGAAATCAACTTTATTTAATAAGTTAGCAGGAAAAAGAATATCAATAGTTGAAGATACTCCAGGAGTAACAAGAGATAGAATATTTACAGAGGTAGAATGGTTAAACAAATATTTTACACTTGTAGATACTGGAGGTATAGAACCAAATAGTGATGATATAATATTATCTCAAATGAGAAATCAAGCTATGCTTGCTATGGATATGGCTCACGTTATAATGTTTGTTGTTGATGGTAAAGCAGGTCTTACAGCGGCAGATAAAGAAGTAGCACAAATGCTTAGAAAAACTAACACACCTGTAATATTAGTAGTAAATAAAATAGATAGTCAGAGTCAATTTGATAATGTATATGATTTTTATGAGTTAGGATTAGGGGTTCCATTTGCAATATCTAGTGCAAATAGTATGGGGCTTGGAGACTTACTTGACGAAGTCGTAGCCAACTTCCCAGAAGGATTAGATACAGAATATGACGAAGATATAATAAGAGTTGCTATAACAGGTAAACCTAATGCAGGAAAATCTTCTATATTAAATAATATGCTAGGAGAAGATAGAGTTATAGTAAGTCCTATAGCTGGAACAACTAGAGATGCTATAGATACGTATTTAGAAAAAGGAGATAATAAATTCCTTTTAATCGATACAGCAGGACTTAGAAGAAAAAGTAAGATATATGAAAATGTAGAAAAATACAGTGTAATAAGAGCCATGAGTGCAGTAGATAGAGCGGATGTAGTTCTTATTGTAATAGATGCAGAGCAAGGTGTAACAGAGCAAGATACAAAAGTAGCAGGTATTGCACATGATGAAGGTAAGGCTTGTTTATTTGTAATAAATAAATGGGACTTAATAGAAAAAATGATAAAACTATGAGTATATACACAAAAACTATAAGAGAGAAATTCCCGTTCATGTCGTATGCACCTATAGTATTCGTATCTGCGAAAACAAACCAAAGAATGAACAAAATATTAGAAACAGTAACTTATATAGCTGAAGAACATGCTAAGAGAGTTCCAACATCTACATTAAATGATGTAATAGGGGAAGCTGTACTTCTTAATCAACCACCTTCAGATAAAGGTAAGAGACTTAAGATATACTATGGATCTCAAACTGGAACACAACCACCTAAATTTACATTATTTATAAACGATAAGCAACTTACTCATTTCTCATACCAAAGATATCTTGAAAATAAGATAAGAGAAAACTTTGGGTTTGAAGGTACACCTGTATGGTTTGACTATAGAGAAAAAGAAAATAGGTATTAGGGGGGAAGAAATGATTAATTACCTAATTATTATTTTAGTATCGTACTTTATAGGAAGTATATCGACATCATATATAATAGCAAAAAGAATGATGGGTGTGGATATAAGAACCCAAGGTTCAGGAAATGCAGGATCTACAAATGTACTTAGAACATTAGGAAAAAAAGCTGGAATAATGACATTTGTAGGAGATTTGTTAAAAGGTGTAATAGCTGTATTAATAGCAAAGGTAATATCCACTATAGCCCACACAGATGTAGCTACAGCATCTTACATAGCAGTTGTATTTGTTGTAATAGGTCATAACTGGCCTATATATCTAGGATTTAGGGGTGGAAAAGGAGTAGCTACTTCTTTAGGAGCTATGATAGCTGTAAACCCTGTTATAGCTTTGAGTTGTTTTGCATTTTTCATATTAATTGTATACGTGACAAAATATGTTTCCTTAGGGTCAGTACTTAGTATATGTACATCTCCTATAATAATGTTTTTTATAGGAAATTACAAAGGATTAGCAGTTGCCTTGTTTCTATCAGCATCAGTAATATTTAAACATAGAGAGAATATCAAACGATTATTAAATGGAACAGAAAGAAAAATAGGAGAAAAAATAATACTTTAAGTATACTTAGGTGGTGTTTGTATGGAAAAATTTGTGTATTAGGAGCTGGAAGTTGGGGGACAGCATTAGCATTAGTAGTAGCTAAAAAAGGCTATGATGTCTCTATGTGGACTTTAAACGAAGATCAATGCAGTTTAATTAATGAAACTAGAGAAAATAGAGATTATCTTCCAGGTGTAAACATACCAGCAAATATTAAAGTTACAACAAATATAGAAGAATCAGTAACAGATAGCTCAATGATAGTTTTAGCGGTACCTTCTCAAGCTATAAGAAGTATTTGTAAGCAAATTAAGCCATTTGTAAAAAGCAATCAAATATTAATCGATGTTGCAAAAGGTTTAGAGAAAGGAACTGGGTTAAGACTTTCTGAGGTATGTGAACAAGAAATACCAGAATGTGAATATGTTGTTCTTTCTGGACCATCACATGCAGAAGAAGTTTCAAGAGATATACCTACAACTGTAGTTGTAGCATCTGAAAATTTAAGTACTGCTGAAAAAGTCCAGGATACATTTATGAGCCCTAAATTTAGAGTATATACAAATCCTGATGTTGTTGGAGTTGAATTAGGTGGAGCATTGAAAAATATAATCGCATTTGGAGCAGGTATATGTGATGGATTAGGATATGGAGATAATGCTAAAGCTGCTCTAATGACAAGAGGAATACGTGAAATAGGTAGACTAGGGATTGCTATGGGAGCTGAATCGCCTACTTTTTCTGGATTGTCAGGAATAGGTGATTTAATTGTTACATGCACGAGTATGCATAGTAGAAATAGAAGAGCTGGAATACTTATAGGACAAGGAAAAAGTTTAGAAGAAACTTTAAAAGAAGTTAAAATGGTAGTAGAAGGAATAACGGCTACGGAAGTTGCCTATGATGTATCAAAAAAATTAAATATAGAAATGCCTATAACAAATGCTATTTACTCAGTTCTTCACAAGGGAGCTAACCCAGATGAAGTTGTAGATGAGTTAATGATGAGAAATAAAACACATGAAGTTGAAGAGGTAGTAAAAGAAAACTAGATTTTTAAATCTAGTTTTTTTTTATTTTTGTAATATTAATCTGCAGATTAAAATATACTTTATTAAGAATTTGTATGCAGGAGGGTTATAGATGAATAATATATATGAGGACATAGCAAGAAGAACTCAAGGGGATATATATGTAGGTGTAGTTGGACCTGTTAGAACAGGTAAATCTACATTTATAAGAAAATTCATGGAATTATTAGTTTTACCTAATATAGAAAATGAATTTAAAAGAGAAAGAACACAAGATGAAATACCTCAAAGTGGTTCAGGAAAAACAATTATGACTGTTGAGCCAAAATTTGTTCCCGCTGATGGTGTAGAAATAAAGATTAGAGAAAATGTTTCAATGAAAGTTAGAATGGTTGATTGCGTTGGGTACATAGTTGATGGAGTTTTAGGTCATGAAGAGGATGGTAAACAAAGATTAGTATCTACACCATGGTCTAATGAAGCTATGACCTTTGAAAAGGCAGCTGAAATAGGTACAAAAAAAGTTATAAGAGATCATTCTACAATAGGAATAGTTATGACTACAGATGGAAGTATAACGGAAATAGATAGAAAATCATACTCTATACCTGAAGAAAGAGTAATAAATGAATTAAAAGAACTTAAGAAACCATTTGTAATAGTATTGAACACGCTAGATCCATATGCTGAGTCAACTTTAGAATTAAAAAGAGAATTAGAAGAAAAATATGATAAGCCTGTAATACCATTAAATGTCTTGGCTATGGATGAAGAGGATGTGGAAGAAGTTATGGAAAATGTACTATATGATTTCCCTATAAATGAAATAAATATAAATTTCCCTAAATGGATAGAAGGATTAGAAAAGAATCACTGGATAAAAAATAATATAATATGTGCTATAAAAGATAGTATAGACGAAGTTGGAGTTATAAGAGATGTAAATTCTATAATAGATGGATTTGAAAATTTGGATTTCTTAGATGAAACTCAAGTTGATAATGTAGAATTAGGAGAAGGTATAGTAAGTATAAATTTAGGAACTAAAAAGGATTTATTCTATAATGTTTTAGAAGAAAAAAGTGGATTTAAAATAGATGGAGAATATGAATTATTAAATCTAGTAACTAGATTATCGAAAGTTAACACAGAATATGAAAAGGTAGAACAAGCGCTAACTGATGTAAGAGAGAAAGGATATGGTTTAGTAGCACCTACTATAGATGAACTTACTTTGGATGTACCTGAAATAGTTAAGCAAGGTAAACAGTATGGGGTTAGATTAAGAGCGAAAGCTGGATCTATTCATATGATCAAAGCTGATATATCTACAGAAATTTCTCCAGGAGTAGGAACAGAGCAACAAGGTAAAGAAATGTTAGAAAGCTTACTAAAAGGTTTCGAAGAAAATCCAAATGAAATATGGGAATATAATATGTTTGGAAAATCATTGCATGACTTAGTAAAAGATCAATTGCAAAGTAAGTTGTATATGATGCCAGATGATGTAAGAATTAAGATACAAAGAACTTTACAAAAAATAATAAATGATGGTTGTTCAAATATAATAACTATTATTTATAAAATTAAAAGGTGCATACAATGTATGTACCTTTTAATTTTTTGAAATAGTAAAAGGAGTTGTATTTATATTGAAGAAATAAATATAGTATTATATTTATTTTAGGGGATATATATTGAAAAATTAAAATTTAATTATACTAAGTTAATTTTGATATTTATATGTATATATGTATTATCAAATTTACTTAGTGGTATAATTAAAAAAAATGTAGATACTTTGGTCTTAGAAAATCAAGTTGTTCGAGAAAGTTTTAAGAAAACGGGACTAGTAATTAGAGATGAATACTTATTGGAAAGTAGTATGGATGGAAAAGTAAAATATTGCATTAAAGAAGGTAATAAAATAAAAAAGGTGATGAAGTAGCATACATCTACAATGGTAATGTAGACGAAAAAACGGTCAGTACGCTAAAAGATTTAAAACAAGATATATCAGATATAGAATCAGGAAATACAAAGATAGTAAAATCGGATATAAAAAACATAAATGAGGGTATAAAAAAACTAAGTTTAAATTTACAAAAAAATTTATTAGGTGGAGATATAAATATAGATAGTGATTTAAATAAAATGTCTAAACTTCTAAAAGATAAAAATGAAATAATAGGAAGTGATTTAAATAGTAAGACATTGCAAGATAAAGAAAATGAAGCAGAAAAAGTTTCAAATTTAATTGAAGATAACTCACAATTATTTAAAGCTAAAAACTCAGGTATTATCTCATATAAATTTGATAACAATGAGAAAAAATTCAATTTAGAAAATATTGGAGAAGTAAAAAAAGAAGATATAGAAAGTGCAAAAGAAGAATATGTAGATATAAAGAAAGATGGAGAAGTAAAAAAAGGTGAACCTGTTGCAAGAGTAGTAAATAATCTAAAGCAATATGTAGCTATAAGCTGTAATGAAAAAGAAGTAAAAAATTAAATGTAGGACAAAAAATAATTCTATCTAGTGACGTTGAAAAAATAAATACAAATGTATATGATATATATAAGGATGGAAATGACTACATTGTTATATTGGCTATAAGCGAACAAAATGTGGAAATTTACGATACAAGAGTAAAAGAATTTGATATAATATATAAGTCAACAGAAGGCTTAAAGGTTCCTAAAGATACATTTATAGAAGTAGATGGGAAAAAAGGTGTCTATGTAATTTCTGAAACAGGAGAAGAGAAATTTGTAGAATTACAAGGAACTTTTTATGAGAGTGAAGAATATATAGTTATTGACTATTACAAAAACCATATAAATGGAATAAAAAGTATTAGTATTTATGATGAAGTAATATTAAACCCAAGAGGTAAAAAAATTAGTAAAAGCAGGTGATAAAATGAACTCTATAAAATCTAATTTAATTAATATAGAAAAAAGAATTAATGATTCTTGTAAAACTTCCGATAGAAGTAATGATGAAGTTAAATTAATAGCTGTAACAAAGACTGTAGATATAGATGCTGTTAATGAAGCTATAGAATGTGGAGTAACTGACGTAGGCGAAAATAAGCCACAAGAATTAGCAAGAAAATATGAAGTAATAGGTGATAGAGTAAAATGGCACCTTATTGGAAGTTTGCAAACTAATAAAGTGAAATATATAATTGATAAAGTATATATGATACATTCTATAGATAGATTATCATTATGTGATGAGATTCAAAAACGAGCTCAAAGCATAGATAAACAAATAAACTGTTTAATACAAGTCAATATATCTAAGGAAGAAAGTAAGCATGGCATACTTGAAGAAGATGCTATTGATTTTATAAAAAATATATCAAATAATTATCCGAATATAAAAGTTAAGGGGCTTATGACAATGGCTCCAAATACAGATGATAAAAATTTAATAAAATCTGTATTTAAGGGATTAAAAGACTTAGCTAACAAAATAGACAATGAAAATATAAATAGTGTGTCTATGGAAGCTCTGTCTATGGGGATGAGTAACGACTTTGAGATAGCTATTGAAGAAGGAGCAACATTTGTTAGAGTTGGAACTTCTATATTTGGACAAAGAAATTATAACAAAAAATAATGAATATATATAATGGAGGATGTTAATAATGGGAAATGGTTTCATAGGTAAGATAAAAGATTGGATGACAGATGAAGTAGAAGACGAGTTCATGGATGAAGAAATAGAAGAGATTGAGGAAGAAGTAGAGATATCAGAAGATTTAAGTAATGGGGTAGGATCTATAGCTCAATCTAAAAGCAATAAAATAGTAAATATACATACAGCAGGACAAATGAAAGTTGTAATAGTAGAACCAAAGAAATATGAAGAGGTTACATCTATAGCTGATCAATTAAAACAAAGAAGAGCTGTAATAGTTAATCTAGAAAACTTAGATGATGCAGTTACTCGTAAATCTATATTTGACTTTATGAATGGGGCTGTATATGTTTTAGATGGAAGTATACAAAAAGTATCTAAGGCAATATTTATATTAGCACCTAATAATGTAGATATAGATGCTAACATGAAGAAAGAGTTAGAAAGTAAAGCTTTTTTCCCATGGCAAAATAAATAAATAAATAAAAAGGAGTAAGATTTGAAATGATAGAATACTCTTTATTAGTATTAACAGACATTGTTCAATTTGCGATAGTAATAAGAGCATTAATGTCATGGATTCCAGGAGCCACACAATCAAAAATCTATGATATTATAGGTATGTTAACAGAGCCTATAGAAGGACCTATAAGAAATTTTATGTTTAGATACATAGAAGGTCCAATAGATTTTTCACCAATAATTGCGCTATTTGTTCTTCAATTTTTAAGAATGTTAATAATAAATATATTTTAAAATTTTAGAAGTAGGTTAAATTATGGACAAGGTATCATTAACAAATCATATTAAAGATATAGATTTGAAAAATAAGATGTTTAAGGTTATAGATAAAGCATATTCTTGTATAAAAAGCTATGATATTAAATATACTGATTTTCTAAATCCTTATGAAGTAAAAAATTCTATATCAATATTAAATAGTTTCGACGATATAAAATATAGGGTTGATGGAGGCTTTGAAGAAGCTGAAAGAAAAGTTATTTCTATATTTCCGTATTATATGGAATATGAAGAAGTACAATCACCTATAAAAGTATTACAAATAGAGGGCAATTTTAAATTTAAAGAGATAAAGCATAAAGATTATTTAGGTTCTTTACTGGGATTAGGTATAAAAAGAGAAAAAATAGGGGATATAAATATACATGATAACTTTTGTCAGGTTATTGTAAGTAAAGATATCTCAGATTTTATTATTATGAATTTAGAAAAAGTTGCTAGAAATAGTGTTAAGGTAAAGGAAATTCCCGAAGATGATATAGCATATTCCAAACCTAAATACAAAGAAATATCATTAACTGTATCATCACAAAGATTGGATTGCTTGATAAGTGGGATATACAATATTTCTAGACAAGAAAGTTTGAAGCTTATAAATGCAGAAAAAGTTTTTGTTGATTATGAAAAATAATGTCTACATCAAAACCTATAGAACGGGATGCTCTTATATCAGTAAGAGGTAAAGGTAGAGCTGTAATAGCCGATATAGGAGATATAAGTAAAAAAGGTAAAATAAAATTAAAAGCAAAATTAATAATATAGGGAGGGGAATACATGCTAACTCCAGTGGATATTGAAAATAAAGAATTTAAAAAAGGTATACGTGGATACAGAGAAGATGAAGTAGATGAATTTTTAGATCTAGTAAAAGAAGACTTCGAAAACGTATATAGAGAAAATCTGGAATTAAAAGATAAAATAAGAATGTACCAAGAACAAGTAAGTAAGTTTGAGAACATAGAAGAAACATTAAAGGCAACACTTATAACAGCTCAAACTGCAGCTGAGGATACATGTAGTGCTGCAAATAAAAAAGCTAAGATAATAGTTGAAGAGGCTGAGCTTAGATCAAGACAAATAATAGGACAAGCTAACAATAGAGTTATTGAAATTAGAAAAGAATATGATTCTATAGTTAAAGAGTTCAAGATATTTAGAAATAAATTTAAATCGTTATTAGAAGACGAAATTAGAAGTGTTGATGATATTTTCTCGGACATAGATGAAAATGGCGTTCAAAGAATAGCTGAGCTTCAAAAAGAATTATCGGATGCTTTAGAGTAAAAATATATTGACTATTTGAACAATTTATTATAAAATTTCATACATATAAACTAATATTATAATAAATGCTATGATGGAGAGAGTAGTTTTTAGATAATTTCACAGAGAGTTGGAGAAGCTGAGAACCAATAAATTTATAAAAATGAAAATCACTCCTAAGCTGCAGGCTGAACGATTAATCTATTAAGCTGAGCCGGTTAAATACCGTTATATTGAAAGAGTGTTACAAATGTAGGGTAGTATATACATTTGTAAAATTAGGGTGGTAACGCGAGTAATAACTCGTCCCTTTCCAGGGACGGGTTTTTTTGTGTAAAAATAAAATTAAAGGAAGGTGGATTTTAATGGCTAAATTTAAGTCGTTAGTAGATTCTTCTGTAAAAGAAGCTGAAGCTAAAGTATCTGATTATTGGAATGACATAAATATGTTAGAAAAAACTTTAGAAAAAGGAAAAGATGATCCTAGTTTTGTATTCTATGAAGGGCCTCCAACTGCAAATGGAAACCCAGGAATACACCATGTTATAGCTAGAACTTTAAAAGACTCTGTTTGTAGATATAAAACTATGAATGGATATCAAGTAAAAAGAAAAGCTGGATGGGATACACACGGATTACCAGTAGAAATACAAGTAGAAAAAGAATTAGGTTTATCTGATAAGCAACAAATAGAAGCTTATGGATTAGACAAATTCAATAAAAAGTGTAGAGAGTCTGTTTTCACATTTGAAAAACAATGGAGAGACATGACTGAAAGAATGGCTTATGAAATAGACTTAGATAATCCATATATAACTTTAGATAATAATTATATCGAGTCTGTATGGTGGATATTAGATAAGTTCAACAAAGAAGGATATGTATATGAAGGTCATAAAATACTTCCATACTGTCCAAGATGTGGAACAGGTCTTGCATCACATGAGGTTGCACAAGGGTATAAAGAAATAAAAAATAATACAGTAATAGCTAAGTTCAAGAGAAAAGATGCTGATGAATATTTCTTAGCATGGACAACAACTCCTTGGACATTACCATCAAACGTTGCTTTAACAGTAGGGGCTGAAATAGACTATATAAAAGTTAAGCAAAATGACGAAATATACTATGTTGCTAAAGCTTTAGCTAGTAAAGTTTTAGGAGAAGATTATGAAGTTATAGAAGAATTAAAAGGTAAAGATTTAGAGTACGTTGAATATGAACAATTAATGCCATTTGTTGAAGCAGATAAAAAAGCATTCTTTGTTACTTTAGGTGACTATGTAACAACAGAAGATGGTACAGGAATAGTTCATACAGCACCAGCATTTGGTGAAGATGACTACAACTTAGGAAGAAAATACGATTTACCAGTGTTACAACCAGTTTCAGAAGCAGGTAAGTTTACAACTACTCCATGGGAAGGCAAATTTGTAATGGAAGATGGTGTAGACGTTGAAATTATAAAATGGTTACACGGAGAAAATAAATTATTCAGCAAAGAAAAGGTAGCTCATAACTATCCTCACTGCTGGAGATGCCAAACTCCACTTTTATACTATGCAAAACCAAGCTGGTATATAGAAATGACTAAGTTAAAAGACCAATTAATAGCAAATAACAAAACTGTTGAATGGTATCCAGGTTTCGTAGGAGAGGGAAGATTTGGGAACTGGTTAGAAAACTTAAATGACTGGGCAATATCTAGAAGTAGATATTGGGGAACTCCATTAAACGTATGGAAGTGTGAGTGTGGTCATAAAGAGTCTGTAGGGTCAAGAGAAGAGCTTGCTAATAAAGCTATAGAAGATATAGATCCAAAAACTATAGAATTACACAGACCATATGTAGATGATATACACTTTAAGTGTGATAAGTGTGGAGGTACTATGACTAGAGTAACAGAAGTTATAGACTGTTGGTTTGACAGTGGTTCTATGCCATTTGCACAACATCACTACCCATTTGAAAATAAAGAAAACTTTGATGAATTATTCCCAGCAGATTTTATATGTGAAGGTATAGATCAAACTAGAGGATGGTTCTATTCATTACTTGCTATATCTACTTTTGTTACAGGTAAAGCTCCATATAAGAGAGTTTTAGTTAATGACTTAGTACTTGATAAAGAAGGTAAGAAAATGAGTAAATCAAGAGGAAACACAGTAAATCCTTTTGAATTATTTGATCAATATGGAGCAGATGCATTAAGATGGTATTTATTATATGTATCTCCACCATGGACTCCAACAAGATTTGATGTAGATGGATTAAAAGAGGTTCAAAGTAAATTCTTAGGAACTATGAAAAATGTATATAACTTCTTCACATTATATGCAAATACAGATAATATAAATCCATCAGAGTTCTTCGTTGAATATAAAGATAGACCAGAATTAGACAGATGGATATTATCTAAATTTAACAACTTAAAGAAAGAAGTAGAAGAAAACTTAGATATATTTGAATTAAATAAAACTGTTAGAATGGTTCAAGAATTTATAAATGAAGATTTATCTAACTGGTATATAAGACGTTCAAGAAGAAGATTCTGGGCAACTGAATTAACAGAAGATAAAAAATCAGTTTATAATACAACTTATGAGATATTAACAGAACTTTGTAAGTTAATAGCTCCATTTACACCATTTATAGCAGAAGAAATATATAGAAACTTAACTAATGAAACTTCAGTTCACTTAGCTACTTATCCAAAAGCTAATTTAGATTTAATAGATAATAATCTAGAAGAAAAAATGGACTTAGTTAAAAACTTAGTTACATTAGGAAGAGCATCAAGAGAAGCTACTAGAATAAAAGTTCGTCAACCTATACAAAAAGTATTAGTAGATGGAAAATATGAAGGTACTATAAGTGATGTTGTTGACTTAATAAAAGAAGAACTTAATGTTAAAGAAGTTATATTTGCCAAAGATTTAGGCGAATATATGAACTTTACATTAAAACCAAACTTCAAAGTTTTAGGACCTGTGCTTGGAGCTAAGATGAAATTCTTTGCTGGAGCATTAAATAAACTTGATGCAAGTGAAGTTGTACCTAAGTTAGAATCTGGTGAGTCTATAAGTGTAGATATAGATGGAGAAGAATTTAAGTTTAATAAAGATCATGTGTTAATAAATATATCAGCTAAAGAAGGATTTAATGTTACTATGGAAAATAACCTATTTGTAATATTAGATACAACTTTAAATGAGACTTTAATAAACGAAGGATATGCTAGAGAATTTATATCTAAAGTTCAACAATTAAGAAAATCTAATGACTTTGATGTTTTAGATAATATAGATATTGATTATTGTTCAGATGATGAAATAGCAAGTGCTATAAATGAATACTCTGAATATATAAAATCAGAAACTTTAGCTTTAAACATAAATAGAGTTGATGATGAAACTATAGAAAAACATAACTTAAATGACCACATGACAGGTATAAAAGTTACAAGAAAATAAGGATTAGGGCAAATTATAAGTTTTGCTTCTAAAGCTAAAAAAAAGCTTTAAAAGTCGCTAAAACTTATAATATACCCAATTAAGAATAAAAAAGAAAAGTTTTGATCCCAAAGCTGAAAAGAAGATTTAAAGGTCGTTAAAACTTATATATTTACCATTTTAAAATGAAAATAAGCTTTCTATAAATAGTATAAAGCTTCGGATAAATAGTATAGTTTTGCTCCAAAAAGCTTAAAAGATGATTTTAAATGTCGCTAAAACTACACTATTTATCCTTTCTATCTATTTATTAGATAGCTTATTTTTTTGTGGGAATTAGGTGGGAGAAAAAATATATGATTTAAATGGTTGACTTTTTTGAGATTAAAACATATCATATAAAATAAATATAAAAATATAATATAAAAATCCAGTGAAGAGGATTAGTAATTAAATTTCTTATTTAATACAGAGAATTGAGGTAGCTGAGAACTCAATATAAATAAATTTAATGAATGGACCTTTGAGGAATTAAGTGAAATTTAAAGAGTAGCTGATATCGTGACTGCACGTTATAGCAGAAATTATTAAGTGATATGCATATAAACATGTATATAATTTAGGTGGTACCGCGGAAAATATATCCGTCCTATTTATTTAGGACGGATTTTTATTATACAAAAAATAAAAATTAATAACATATAGGAGGAATTTAGAAATGAACAAAATAGGAATAATAGGCGCAATGGATGAGGAAGTAGATATATTAAGAGATATAATGGACATAGAAGAAACTATAGAAAAAGCTAGTTTAAAATTTTATGTAGGAAAATTAGAAAATAAAGATATTGTTTTAGTTAGATGTGGAATAGGTAAGGTAAATGCTGCATTATGTGCACAAATATTAATAAGTGAATTTAATGTAGATGCAGTTGTTAATACAGGTGTAGCAGGAGCATTAAATGAAGAACTAGATGTATATGATATAGTTATATCTACAGATGCGATACAACATGACTTTGACACTACTGTATTTGGTGATAAAAAAGGTATGATACCTAGAATGGATAACTCAATATTTAACGCAGATGAAAAATTAATAAATGCGGCTTATGAATCATCAAAAGCACAAGTTAAAACGCATAAAGTTTTAAAAGGTAGAGTTTTAAGTGGAGATATATTTATAAGTAACAAGGAATTAAAAGACGAATTAGTAAAAGAATTTAACGGATACTGTGGAGAAATGGAAGGAGCTGCTATAGCACATGTATGCTATGTTAATCATACTCCATTTGTGGTTATAAGAGCTATGTCAGATAAAGCAGATGGAAGTGCAGATGTAACATATGAAGAGTTTGTAGGTCAAGCAGCTCACAATTCAAAAGATATAGTACTTAGAATGTTAAAAAATTTATAGGAGGCATTAAATATGAGTGAAAAGAAAATAATATTTAGTGGGGCTCAACCATCAGGTAAATTGACATTAGGAAATTATCTTGGAGCTATAAAAAATTGGAAAGAATTACAAGAAGATTATAACTGCTATTATAGTGTAGTAGATTTACATGCAATAACAGTTCCACAAGAAGCTAAAAATTTAAGAGCAAATACAATGCAGTTATTAGCTCAATACATGGCAAGTGGTTTAGATCCAGAAAAAAATACTATATTCATACAATCACATGTTAGTTGTCATACTGAGTTAATGTGGATTTTAAATACAATGACATATATGGGTGAGTTAAGCAGGATGACTCAGTTTAAAGATAAATCTCAAAAAAGCGAAGCCAATTTAAATGCAGGATTATTTACTTATCCAGTTTTAATGGCTGCAGATATATTACTGTATCAAACAGATTTAGTACCGGTTGGAGAAGACCAAAAACAACACTTAGAGTTAGCTAGAGATTTAGCAAATAGATTCAATAATAGATATAGCCCTACATTTAAAGTTCCAGAACCATATATACCGAAAGCTGGAGCTAGAGTAATGAGCTTACAAGAACCAACTAAAAAAATGAGTAAATCAGATGAAAATGAAAATGGATATATATTATTAGTTGATGATGCTGATGCAATAAGAAGAAAAATAAAAGAAGTGTAACAGATTCTGTTGGAGTAGTTAGATATAGTGATGAGCAACCAGGTATAAAAAATCTTTTAGATATATACTCAAAACTAGACAATAAATCTATAGAAGATGTAGTTGCTATGTATGAAGGTAAAGGATATGGAGATTTTAAAAATGACGTTGCTGAAGTAATAGTAGAAACTTTAAAACCTATAAAAGACCAATATGAATATTTACTGTCAAACAAGGATTACCTAGAAGATATATATGCTAAAGGGGCTCAAAAAGCAGAATATCAAGCTAGAAAAACCCTAAGAAAAGTTTATAAAAAAGTTGGATTGATAGAAAAGAAATTTTTATAAAATTAAAATTGAAAGCCTTATTTAATAGGGCTTTTTTTTGTGCAATAAAACATTAATTAAGTAATATTAGTAAAGCAAATTCTTGTATTTAAAATATAAAAGTTGGAATAATAAAATTGTAAAAAGTTTTTCTATGTGAAGAGGACGTGTTAAGTTTTGAAGCGATATAGATTAGGAAATAGAAAAAATGAAAAAGAACTATATATAGAAGAAGTTAAAGCATTGAGTATGAAAGATATTGATAAAAGAATCCATGGGAATGATGAATCTAACGCATTATTAAAAGCACTTGAAATTGCAAATAATAGAATCGACAGTCTGCTATATATGTTTGAAAGAAGCAGAATTATGGATTATATGATTTTAACAGATAGTAGAAGACGAATGTTTGCAATTAACTTTATAGCAGGAATTGGGAAAGGTTTTGGGCAAGCTATTGGATTTAGTTTTCTTACAGGTTTAGTTTTATATGTTGTATCTAAATGGGTTAACTTACCTATTATAGGAGAATATATAGCTGGATTTTTAGATATGGTAGATAATTTTAGAGGAAGGTAGAGGATTATTATGAATAACAAAAAATATGAAAAGCTGTTACTAGAAGAAAAAATAATATAATAACGTTAGTATCAGAAATGGAAGATAACACTGTATTTGGAAATACGACTGAACATACAAGTGAGAAGTATACATCAGGTGAACTTTCAAGCTATGATAATCATCTTGCGGATATAGGAAGTGAAGTATATATGCAAGAGATGCAAAATAGTCTAACTAATCATGAAAAATTTAAATTAAAAGAAATCGATAATGCTTTATACAAAATAAAAAATGGATCTTATGGAATTTGTGAAAGTTGCAAAAAAAGTATAGAGGAAGATCGATTAGATTTTATTCCAGAAACTAGGCTATGTGTAGATTGCGCTAAAAAAGAAGAAAGACCAGTAAATAATATAGAAAGCGTTAGTATAAAAGATAATTTTAGTGGACCTAATTTATTTACACGAGAAGTTAAAGACTTAGTTGATATTAATAGAGATATGAGAGATGATTACTAGAAAAGAGGCGGTAATATGAAGAAGTTAATTATACCTATATTTTTTGATTTTAGCATTAGGTATATTTAATATGCCAAAGTCAAATGAAAGTGAAGTTTTTAATAATAAAAATAATATATCAAAAAATATGAAGATATAATAATTAAAAAAGGAAATGATCAGAAAAAAATTATAGCTCTAACATTTGATGATGGTCCAGATGAAGATTTTACACCACAAATACTAGACATCCTTAAAAAAAATAATGCAAAAGCTACATTTTTTGTAGTAGGTCAAAAAGTTGGATGGAATCCTGAAATTGTAAAAAGAGCCTTTGATGAGGGTCATGAAATAGGGAATCACACGTTTACACATATAAATGTATGCAACAATTCACCTGAAAAACTAAATAGTGAAATTATAAAAACTCAAGAAATTATAAAAAAAGTTACAGGAAAAGAACCTACTTGGTTTAGACCTCCATATAGAGCAATAAATGAAAATTTATTTAGCTTAATGAAATCAAAAGATATGAAAGTTGTGCTGTGGTCTGATTTTGATGCTAGAGACTGGAGTAATCCAGGAGTTGGAAATATTATAAGTACAATAGAAAAAAATGCGAAAAATGGCAGTATAATTTTACTTCATGACTATAACAGTATAAGGAATGATAAATCACAAACTATAAAAGCTTTAGAATGTATAATTCCAGAGTTACAAAAACAAGGATATGAATTTGTAACTATATCAGATCTTGTTAAAGAATAAATCAAAGAAAGATAGCAATTGCTATCTTTCTTTGATATTAACATGTATTGCCCATATATATGTTAATATATATAATATATATAGATTAAAACAATTGAGGAGGATATTTTTTGATATATATACTTATTATATTAGGCTTAATAGGATTAGATCAAATATCTAAATTTTTAGCTGTAAAGTATTTAGTTAATATAGGGAGTGTACCTATAATTAAAGATATATTTCATTTAACATATGTAGAAAATAGAGGAGCAGCATTTGGAATGTTTCAAAATAACCAAATGATTTTTGTAGTGGTTGCTTTGGCTGCATGCATATTTGGATTATATTATTTATACAAAAAGCAACTAAACTTACTTGGTAAAAGTGCTATAATTCTTATAATAGCAGGAGCTATAGGGAATCTTATAGATAGAGTAAGATTAGGGTTTGTAGTAGATTATTTTGATTTTAGAATAGTTTGGAACTATGTATTTAATGTAGCAGATGTATTTGTAGTTATAGGAACTATATTATTATGCATATACATAATATTTTTTGAAAATGACAAGTAGGTGAAATTATGGAAGAAATAAGACAGTTTTTAGTTATAGATGAAGAAGAAGGCGATAGGCTAGATGTGTATTTATCTGGACAGTTAGGTGAAATGTCTAGAAGTTATATACAAAAGATTATAAAGGATAAAAAAGTTAAGGTTAATAATAAAATTGAAAAAGCAAAATACTTGGTAAAAGAAGATGATCATATAATTATTGAAATACCAGCACCAAAACTTCTTGAAGTGACTCCACAAGATATACCAATTGAAATTGTGTATGAAGATGGGGACTTATTGATAGTTAATAAACCTCAAGATATGGTTGTTCACCCAGCGCCTGGAAACTATGATAATACGTTAGTAAATGCAATTTTATATCATTGTAAAGAGAATTTATCTTCTATAAACGGAGTGATAAGACCTGGGATAGTACACAGAATAGATAAAGATACGTCTGGTCTTTTAATGATTGCAAAAAATAATAAAGCACATAATTCGTTAGCAGAACAGTTAAAAGAGCATTCAATAACTAGAGAATATGAATTTATATGCCACGGAGTTATGAAAGAAGATAAAATAACTGTTGATAAACCTATTGGAAGAAATCCTAAAGATAGATTGAAGATGGGTATAGTTAAAGATGGAAAAATGCAATTACTCACTTTGAAGTCATAAATAGATATGAAAACTTTACTCATGTTAAGGCAACTTTAGAGACTGGAAGAACACATCAAATAAGAGTTCATGCATTATCTTTAAATCATCCTTTATTAGGGGACCCTCTATATGGTCCGAAAAATAATAAGTTTGGGATAAAAGGACAAACCTTACATGCTAGAAAGTTAGGTTTTATGCATCCTACAACTAATGAATATGTTGAGTTCAATTCAGAGCTTCCAAAATATTTCAGTGACTTAATGTCTAAAATGAAATAAAAGTGGTTGTTAAAAGGACTTTATTAGTATATAATTATAAAAAATGAATGTTACCTTTAATTGGTCCAGAGAGATCAAAAGGCGAGAGAATTAGAACTTATAGAAAATATAAGATTCTTTATATTTGATAAGTATAGCTTCTTGCCTAAGGGTAAGAAGCTTTTTTGATTAACGGGACGTAAGCTTGTCGAGCGGACGTTGACGATATGAGCTAAGTAAATTTTTATAACTTAACCTTATGACAAAGGAGGATTTTAATGAAAGAAAAGGCGCAATTAATGGATGAAAAAGCTATGGGAAGAGCTATAACTAGAGTAAGCCATGAAATTATAGAGAAAAATAAAGGTGTAGAAGATGTTGTTTTAGTAGGAATAAAAACAAGAGGAGTTCCTATAGCAAATAGAATAGCAAAGAAAATACAGAGTATAGAAGATGTATGTGTAAATACTGGTGAAATTGATATAACTCTATATAGAGATGATTAAAAAAGTAGATACAGATCCGGTTATAAATGGATCTAATATAAACTTTGATATAAATGATAAGGTTGTAATACTAGTTGATGATGTTTTATACACAGGAAGAACAGTAAGAGCAGCTTTAGATGCAATTATGGATATAGGAAGACCTAAGTCTATTCAATTAGCTGTGTTAGTTGATAGAGGACATAGAGAGTTACCTGTAAGAGCAGATTATGTAGGTAAAAATGTGCCAACATCAAAACATGAGGTAATTTCAGTTATGTTAAATGAAACTGATGAACAAGATTCAGTAACTATAAACGAGTAAAAGCATAAAATTATATAAGGTTAACACCTTTTAATTCAGTACAGAGATACTGAAAAAGGGAGAATTATTTCTCCCAAACTAAAAATAGGGAGGTTTTTTATGAAAAAAACAATGTTATCATTACAACATTTATTAGCTATGTTTGGAGCTACAGTTTTAGTACCAATATTAACAGGATTTAATCCAGCGGTTGCTATTTTCTGTGCAGGAGTAGGGACATTAATTTTCCATGCATGTACAAAAGGAGTAGTTCCAGTTTTCTTAGGTTCAAGTTTTGCATTTATACCAGTTATAATAGCTGCTAAAGAAGCTCACAATGGAGATTTAGCATATGCTCAAGGTGGAATAATAGTAGCCGGAATTATATATTTAATAATGGCAGCGGTTATAAAAAAAGTAGGTGTAGATAAAATTAAAAAATATTTCCCAGCTCAAGTGGTTGGAGCAATGATAGCAGTTATAGGACTTAACCTATTACCAACTGCAGTTGATATGGCATCAAATAATTTTTTAATAGCAATTATGACATTAGGATTAGCAATAGCAATAAATGTATTTTGTAAAGGATTTATAAAGCAATTAAATATAATAATAGCTGTAGCTATAGGATACACTGTATCTTTAATACTAGGGAATGTAGATATTTCATTTATGAGCACAAATACGGCTCTTTTACAAATACCACAATTTACACTACCTAAATTTAGTTTACAAGCTATAGTTTTAATTGCACCTGTAGTTTTAGCGGTATTCATGGAACATATAGGAGACATGACTACTAATGGAACTGTAGTAGGAAAGAATTTCATAGAAGAACCAGGGCTTCACAGAACGTTAATGGGAGATGCATTGGCTACTATTATGGCAGGATTTTTAGGAGGACCAGCAAATACGACTTATGGAGAAAATACAGCAGTACTTGCTATAACTAAAAATTATGACCCATCAATATTAAGAAGAACTGCTATATGTGCAATATTACTAGCATGTGTAAGTAAGTTTGGAGGGTTTTTACAAAGTATACCTACAGAAGTTATGGGTGGAATAAGTATAATGTTATTCTCAATGATTTCATATGTAGGGTTAAAAACAATAAACGATAGCAAATGTGTAGAAAGTAAAAAGAATATAATAATAATAGCTACTATAATGGTAATAGGCTTAGGAACTACTTACTTAAGTAATAAAGGAATTGTTATAGGAATACCTGTAACTAAAACTGTTACAATTACAGGGCTAAGTTTAGCTGCAATAGTAGGTATTATACTAAATAGAGTATTAAATAAAGAAGACTTTAAAAAGGATGTTGAGAAAGAATCAGCAGTTCTTAACTCTCAGCTTATATAATTATAAATATAAATTAAAAACAGGGTTTAACCCTGTTTTTTTAATTTAACTACTAACTCTTCAGATGGAGTTACATAAATAGTACTATTTGTTTCATATATAACCATTCCTGGTTTAGAACCATTTGGTTTTTTACATTTTTCTTTAAGGTATAATCAACTGGAACTTGAGCTGACATTTTAGATTTACTGAAAAATGCAGCTAGCATTGCCCCTTCAAAAATAGTTGATTCAGGTATTTCCTTACCATCTGATTTTATTATTACGTGAGAACCTGGAATGTTTTTAGTATGCATCCACAAATCATCATTATTAGCGACTCTAAGAGTAAGAAAATCATTTTGCTTATTGTTTTTACCTACTAAGATTGTAAACCCATCAGAAGATAAAAATTCATTTGGTTTAGTAGTTAAAGTATTTTTCTCTTTTTTTGATTTAACCTTGCCACGCATATATCCAAGTTTTTGAAGTTCTTCTTTTATATCGTTAAGTTCAGCTAGGTTATCACAGTTATCTACACTAAGCATTATATTTTCAAGATAATTAATTTCTTCTAAGCTAAGTTCAACTTGAGCACTTATCTCTTTCTTTGCATGTTTTAATTTAGTATACTTTTTAAAGTATTTTTGAGCGTTTTCAGATGGAGTTAAGTTTGGGTTTAAATCGATTTTTACTGTAGAACAGTTTTCATCATAGAAATTTTGAACCTCTACAGACTTCATTCCCTTTTCAACCATATAAATATATGAAGTTATAAGCTCGCCCTTAACTTTGTAGATTATAGCATTATCAGATTCTTTAAGTTCTAATTCTTGTTTTTTAATTTATTATAAAGTCTATCTAGTTTTATAGATATGCTTTTCTTAAAGTCTGATGCACGTTGATTTATTCTTTCCTTAGCATCTTTATTTGAATAGAAGCTTTCTATTATTGATGAAATACTTTCATTATGAACAACTTTTAAGTCATTAAATAGAGAAAGATTTATACAACTAAAATCTAAAAGCTTATCAATAGAAGGATCTAAAGCTAAGCATGGATTATAATTTGCGTCTTTGACGCTCTGCATAACATTTATAAACTCTTCGTGTAGCCTATTAAAGCTTTCATCATTTAAATCAGAAGGTAGCATAGAGCTATCTAAATTTGATCTAAAACATATTTCTTTAGATACAGTCGGACTTATACCTAAAAATTTAGAATATAAAGATTTTAATATAGGACCATTAAAATCTTTAAGTAATTCTTTAAACTGATTTATAGAAATTAATTCAAGTGGATCTAACTTATCTTGAGCAGGAGGTAGTGTATATGTTATACCTGGAAGAAGTTGTCTAACCCTACTAATACTAGGAGGTATTCTTTTTATTGAATCGACTATTTTATCTTCTTCATGAGTCAAAATTATATTACTATGTCTCCCCATTATTTCTATTATTAAATCTTTAGTAGTTTTTGATTTTAATTCATCTAAAGATTCAACAGTGATTTTTACAATTCTCTCAAATCCAATTTGAGAAACGTTAACTATGTTTCCGCTTTGGATATACTTTCTAAGTAACATACAAAACATAGGAGCATTCATAGGATTTTCCTTTTTATATGAACTAGAAAGGTAAATTCTAGGATTTGATGAGCTTGCACTAAGTACTAGCTTAAAATTCTCTTTATTGTTTCGTATATGTAAAACTATTTCATCGTTTTCTGGTTGATATATCTTATCTATTTTTCCTCCAACTAACTTAGAAGACAGTTCATCACAAATTGAATGAACAACTAAACCATCGAATGCCATAATATCATTCCTTTCAAAATTTATTAAGTAAGTAAATTATTACACATATAAATAATAATGTGAATATAATATTGAGAATATAGTCTAAAATAATATAGAGTTTACACTCAATATAATTTCCTTTTATGAACAAAATATTGTATAATAAGCTAAGAATTCAATTTTATAGGGGGGATATAAATGAACTTCTGGAAATTACATGGAGTCGGAAATGATTTTATAGCAATTGACGGTAGGTTTGATAATAAAGATTCTAACGACTACTCAGATTTAGCTAAAAAAGTTTGTCATAGAAGATTTGGCGTTGGAGCTGATGGACTACTAGTAGTTAAAACCTCTGATATATCTGATGTAGAATGGTATATTATAATTCTGATGGATCAAGAGCTAATATGTGTGGAAATGGATTAAGATGTTTTTGTAAGTTTGTGTATGACAATAACATAGTAAAAGATACAGAATTTAGTGTATACACACTTGACGGAATAAAAAAAATATCTTTAAATATAGAAAGTGAAAAAAATTATACTATAAGAGTAAATATGGGAAAACCAAATTTCAATCCAAAAAACATTCCAGTAAATACAAATAAAGAAGTCTTTATAAAAGAAAAGTTATTAATAGATAATAAAGAAGTAGAAGTAAGTTCAATTCTAATGGGAGTGCCACATACTATTGTATTCGTAGATGAACTTATAAAAGAAGATATATATAAATATGGAAAACTTATAGAAGAAAATGAAATTTTCCCAAATAAAACTAATGTTAATTTTGTTAAAGTTGATGATAAAGATAATATACATGTATACACATGGGAAAGAGGATGCGGATATACTCTAGGATGTGGGACAGGTATGACAGCTTCTGTAATTTTAGCTAACTATTTAGGTAAAACTAATGAAATAGTTAATGTAAAATCAGAAGGTGGAAGCGTAAGGATAGAGCTTCTTGATGATGTATATATGATAGGAAATGCAGTTAAAATATGTGAAGGAACTTTGGAGGTATAGCATATGGCTATTAGTATGACAGGTTTTGGAAGAGGCGAATACAAAAATGATAACTATCATTTTACAGTAGAATGTAGAACTATAAACCATAAGTACGTAGATATAAACACACGTCTTCCTAGAAAAATATCTTTTCTAGAGGATAAAATAAGAAATGTAGTCAAAGATTATATAAAAAGAGGTAGAGTCGATTTATATATAAAACTTGACTTAGTAGGTAGTGAAGATGTAAACTTAAAATTTGATGAGAAGTTAGCATCTGAGTATGTAAATATATTAAATAATATAAAAGACACATTTAACTTACAAGATGATATAACAGTTATGAATATAGCAAAATTCCCTGATATAATAAAAAGTGAAGAAAAAGAAGAAGATGAAGATTTATTATGGTTAATGCTAAGGGATGCATTAAATGACTGTTTAGTTAAGTTAAAAGATATGAGGGTTGAAGAAGGCTTAAAACTTGCTAATGATATAGATATGAGATGTGATTTGTTAAAAGATTATATTGAACAAATAGAAAGCTACTCATATAATGTTGTTAATGAATATAAAGAAAAATTAAACGGAAGAATAGCTGAAATTTTAGAAAACCCAAGTCTTGTAGATGAAAATAGATTGGCTCAAGAAGTTGCTATATATGCAGATAAATGCAGTATAACAGAAGAAATAGTAAGATTTAAAAGTCATATAATACAACTTAAAAAAGCTATACATAAAGATGAGTCTATAGGAAGAAAAATAGACTTTTTAATACAAGAGATGAACAGAGAAACTAATACTATAGGATCAAAATCATCTGATTTAAATATAACTAATTTAGTTGTTGAAGTAAAAAGCGAACTAGAGAAAATAAGAGAACAGATACAAAACATAGAATAGGAGATGCGTTTATGAGTACGAACCTTATAAATATAGGATATGGGAATGTAGTTATGGCTAACAAGGTAGTTGCTATAGTAAGTCCAGAATCAGCTCCTATAAGAAGATTAATACAAGAGAGTAAAGAAAATGGAAGATTAATTGATGCTACTTATGGTAGAAAGACTAGAGCAGTTATAATAACTGATAGTCAGTATATAATATTATCATCGGTACAACCAGAAACTGTAGCACATAGATTCACAGACAAAGATGATAATATAGAGAATTAGAAAGGAAGATATAGATGAAGAGGAAAGGTTTATTGCTAGTTGTTTCTGGACCGTCAGGAGCAGGAAAAGGAACTATATGTAAAGAATTTTTAAATAATAATGAGGATGTAAAATTATCAGTTTCAGCTACTACAAGAAATC
The DNA here is from genome assembly GCF_025671395.1 of Paraclostridium sp. AKS73. Lineage (NCBI taxonomy): Bacteria > Bacillati > Bacillota > Clostridia > Peptostreptococcales > Peptostreptococcaceae > Paraclostridium > Paraclostridium sp. AKS73. The sequence continues at coordinate 113,449 of NZ_JAIXHU010000001.1, forward strand.
CAAGAGAAGGCGAAGTAGATGGAGTTAACTATTTCTTTGTAACTAAAGATAAGTTTAAATCAATGATAGTTAATAATGAACTGTTAGAGCATGCTCAAATATATGATAATTTTTATGGTACACCTAAAGCTGCAATTTTAGAAAATCTAGAAAATGGACATGACGTTGTTTTAGAAATAGAAATGCAAGGAGCTAGACAAATAAAAGAAGTTTATCCAGAAGGGGTATTCATATTTATACTTCCTCCATCTCTTGACGAACTTAAAAACAGAATAGTTGGAAGAGGAACAGAAACTCAAGAGCAAATAAATAAAAGATTTAGTTGTGCAATGGATGAAATATGTCAAATAGAAAATTATGATTACTTTATAGTAAATAAAGATGTGAAAAATTCAGCTCAAGAATTAGAACATATAATATCAGCTGAAAAAAATAAAGTTTATAGATACAAAGATAATATAATAAAGAAATTCAAGGAGGAATTATAAGAATGATAAAACCATCAATAAACGAGGTATTAAACCAAATAGATAATAGATACTACTTAGTAGTAACTGTAGCTAAAAGATCTAGAGAATTAATAGATGGAGCTACTCCATACGTTCCTACTACTAAGCATCAAGAAATAAAGCCTGTTACTTTAGCTACTCAAGAAGTTGCAGATAGAAAAATATCATTTAGAAAATTAACTGAGGAAGAAATAGAAATAGAAGAAGCTAAGCACTTATTAGCTCAAACTCAAAATATAATAGAGGAGTAATATAATGTTAAAAGATAAGACTGTTGTTATAGGCGTATGTGGAGGAATAGCTGTTTATAAGGCTTGTGACTTAGTTAGCAAGTTGAAAAAAACAGGTGTAAATGTACATGTAATAATGACTAAATCAGCAACAGAATTTGTAGCTCCACTTACATTTCAGACATTAAGTCAAAATTATGTAGTTGAAGATATGTTTGAATCTCCAAAAACTTGGGATGTAGAACATATATCATTAGCTAAGAAAGCAGATGTATTTGTATTAGCTCCAGCTACTGCAAATGTTATAGGAAAAGTAGCTAATGGCATTGCAGACGATATGTTGACTACGACTATTATGGCTACAAAAGCAAAAGTTCTTATAGCTCCAGCTATGAATACTAACATGTATGAAAATCCTGTTGTACAAAGAAATATACAAACTTTAAAAGATTTAGATTATAAGTTTGTAGAACCAGAAAGCGGAAGATTAGCTTGTGGAGATATAGGATCAGGAAAACTTGCATCTGTTGATACTATTTTCAATAGTATAATTGAACTTTTAGAAATTAAGAAAGACTTAGAAGGAACTAGCATGATAATAACTGCTGGACCTACAGTTGAAAGTATTGATCCAGTAAGATACATAACGAATAGATCAACTGGAAAAATGGGATACTCTATAGCTAAAAAGGCAATAGAAAGAGGAGCGGATGTAACTTTAGTATCTGGGCCTACAAATATAGTTCCACCTCAGAATTTAAAGAAATTTATTCAAATAGAATCAGCTGAAGATATGTATAATGCTGTTTTAGAAAATATGGATGAAAATCAAGTTATTATAAAGAGTGCTGCAGTTGCAGATTATAGACCTAAGGAATATTCAGATAATAAAATAAAAAAATCTGATGATGATTTAAGTATAAGATTAGATAGAACTAAAGATATTGCTTTAGAATTAGGAAAAATAAAAAATAATAAAATTTTAGTTGGATTTGCAGCAGAAACTAATGATTTATTAGAAAATGCTAAAAATAAAATTCAAAAGAAAAATTTAGATTTTATCGTAGCAAATGACTTAACTCAAGATGGTGCTGGATTTGGTGTTGATACCAATATAGTTAAGGTTATAGATAGAGAGGGTGTTGTACAAGAACATCCTAAAATGAAAAAAGAAGAGGTAGCAGATGTTATCTTAGACAAAATAAAAACTCTATTAAACAAATAAGCATCTATATTTATATAGATGCTTAATTTTCATTTATAGGCAAATGAAATAGACACAATATATGGACTTATAAAGAATGAACTTACTGTAAATGATAATAACGATATAAATTTGAAATAGAGGTTAAATTATGAAGCGATTTGCAAAAGTGATAGTGAGAAATAACTCTATATACACTGACAATTTATTTACATATGAAATCCCTGAATTTTTAAATGAAAATATAAAAATTGGGCATAGAGTATTAGTTCCTTTTGGAATTTATAATAAGCCAGTAGAAGCATTTGTATTTGATATTGTGAGCGAATTAGATGAAGATATAAAGACTAAAAAAGTAGTAGATATATTAGATGAAGAGCCGATTTTTCAAAAGATGATATAAGTTTAATTGGATGGATGAGAAATAAATACTTATGTACTTATATAGATTGCATAAACTTATTGTATCCAAAAGGCTATAAGTTAAATAATTATAAAGTTTTAAATCTTATAAATGATGATCTAGATAATTTAAGTGATAGTGAAATGAATTTAATAAAAATAATTAAAGAAAATCATGGATGTATAAAACTTGAAAAATAAAGAAAGTACCCAATTTAAATAACTTAATATATAAACTACAGAAAAAATATTATAGATGTAAAATGGGAATACAAAAACCATAAAAATGAGAAAAAGATTATATTATATCAATTTCTAAAAATATAAATGATATTGATAGGTATATAAAAGAGAATAAGATAAGACTAGGAAGTAAACAAAAAGAACTTATTAAGTTTGTACAAGAAAAGAAACCTATTGAATTAAGTAAAATAAATGATGTATTCCCCTCATGTAGACAAAGTATATTAAAATTAGAAGAAAAAGGTCTTGTATGTATTGAAGAAATAGATTTATATAGAAAACCTAAAGAGATATATTCTGTAGAGGATAAAAAAATAAATTTAAATGAAGAACAATTAAATACGGTAAATATTATAAAAAGCGAAATGTTTGAAGAAAATAAAAAACCATATATGATACACGGAGTAACTGGAAGTGGAAAGACAGAAGTATATATGGAGATCATAGAGTATTCCTTAAGCCAAGGGTTAGATAGTATTGTTTTAGTCCCAGAAATTTCACTAACACCACAGACTATATCAAGATTTAAAAATAAATTTGGAGACATAGTTGGAGTTTTTCATAGTCAGTTATCAGAAGGTGAAAAACATGATGTGTATAAACAGATAAAAGAGGGGAAAATAAGGATACTTATTGGGGCTAGATCGGCTTTATTTGCTCCATTTACAAGCCTTGGAGTTATAATTATAGATGAATTTCATGAAGGTGCGTATAAGTCTGAGAAGAATCCAAAGTTTAACTCTATAGATGTTGCTAAATATATAGCTAACAAAAGAGATGTTTCTTTAGTTTTAGGGTCAGCGACTCCATCTGTTGAAGAATATTTCAATGCATTAAATGGAGAATATAAATTACTAGAAATAAATCAAAGAGCAAATAAAAAGCCTATGCCTAAAATCGAAGTTGTAGATATGAAAGAAGAGCTGATGGTAGGTAATAAAAGTATATTTAGTAATAAGTTAAAAGTTGAAATACAAAGCGCTTTAAATTGTGGAAATCAAGTTATATTATTTTTAAACAGAAGAGGATTTTCGAACTTTGTTTCTTGTAGAAAATGTGGCTATGTATTTACTTGTGAAAATTGTGATATATCTCTTACATATCATAAAAAAAATAATACTGGAAAATGTCATTATTGTGGATATGAAAAAGAAATTCCAAAAGAATGTCCAGAGTGTAAAAGTAAATATATAAAACCATTTGGAATAGGAACTCAAAAAATAGAAGAAGAAATAAAATTAATTTTTCCTAATATAAATATATTAAGGTTAGATAAGGATACAACATCTAGGAAAGGTGAATTCGAAAATATACTGAATGATTTTAAAAATAAGAAAGCAGATGTGTTAATAGGAACTCAAATGCTTAGTAAAGGTTTGGATTTTGAAAATGTTACTTTGGTGGGAATTTTATCTGCAGATATGATTTTGAAATTCCCTGACTTTAGAAGTTCAGAAACGACATTCCAGTTAATAACTCAAGTAGCAGGAAGAGCAGGGCGATCTGAAAAAGAAGGTAAAGTTATATTACAAACATACGATACTGACCATTATGCAATTAGACATGCTATAAAATATGATTTTAAAGGATTTTATGAAGATGAAATTAAAATAAGAAAAGCATTTGAATATTCTCCTTTTAATAATATGATTAGTGTTGTAATTAGTGGAAAAGATAATGCTAAGGTAGAGAAAAATGCTAGAAAAATGTATAGTTCATTAGTATATCTACTAAGAGAACGAGGTATAAGCAATTTAGAGTTCATATTAGGCCCAAATCCTTGCTCGATAAGCAAGATAAATCAAAATTTTAGATGGCAAATACTATTTAAAGATGATGATATTGAAATTAATCTATTAAAGGGTATAATAAAATATATATGTATAACTAAGCGCGATGTAGTTTTTGATAAGGACATAAATATATCAATCGATATAAATCCTTATAGTGTATTATAAAATTTTAGGAGGAATATAAAATGGCGTTAAGACAAATAGTTCAAATAGGAGAACCTGTATTAAGAAAGAAATGTAAACATGTTGAAAAAATTGATGATAAGATAATTCAATTATTAGATGATATGGCAGACACTATGTATGAGGCAGATGGAGTAGGACTTGCAGCTCCTCAAGTTGGAATATTAAAAAGAATAGCTGTAATAGATATAGGTGATGGGATTATAGAACTAATAAATCCAGAAATAATAGAAACTTCTGGAACTCAAACTGATGATGAAGGATGTTTAAGTGTTGTAAATGAATGTGGGCCTGTAACAAGACCATATTATGCAAAAGTTAGAGCTATGAATAGAAAAGGTGAAATATTTGAAATCGAAGGTGAAGAACTTTTAGCAAGAGCATTTTGCCATGAAATAGATCATTTAGATGGTATATTATTTGTAGATAAAATTGAGAAGTAGTAGGAGTTGAAAAATATGAAAATAGTATTTATGGGAACTCCAGAATTTGCAGTTCCATGCTTACAGAAAATAATAGATGAAGGTCACGAAGTTATTGGAGTAGTTACTCAACCAGATAAACCTAAGGGTAGAGGTAAAAAATTAGCTATGCCGCCAGTAAAGGAATTAGCTCTAAAATATGACATACCAGTATATCAACCTTTAAAAGCTAGGGAAGAATCATTTGTTGACACATTAAAAGAAATGAACCCAGAACTTATAGTGGTTGTAGCTTTTGGACAAATACTTCCAAAGAGTATTTTAGATATACCTAAATATGGATGTGTTAATGTACATGCTTCTTTACTACCAAGATACAGGGGAGCAGCTCCTTTAAATTGGGTTATAATAAATGGAGAAGAAAAAACAGGTGTAACTACAATGTATATGGATGAAGGTCTTGATACTGGAGATATGATATTAAAAAGTGAAATAGCTTTAGACGATGAAATAACTGCAGGGGAGCTTCATGACAAAATGATGATAGATGGAGCTAAACTTTTAAAAGAAACTATAGATTTAATAAAAAAAGGTGAGGCTCCTAGAGAAAAGCAAAGTAATGAAGACACTTGTTATTCGCCTATAATGAATAAGTCACTAGGAAATATAGACTGGAATAAATCGGCTATAGAAATACATAACCTTGTAAGAGGAATAAATCCATGGCCTAGTGCTTATACAACTTATGAAGGGCAAACTATGAAAGTATGGAAAACTAAAGTTATTAATAAAAACAGTGATAAACAACCTGGGACTATAATTAGTGTAGACAAAGAAGGAATAAATGTGTCTACAAGTGAAGGAATAGTTCAAATTAAAGAGATTCAAATATCTGGAAAGAAAAGAATGGAAGTGCCTGAATATATAAAAGGAAACAATATAAACACAGATATTATATTAGGAAGTTAAAATTATGAATTTCAAAAAATACATGACAACTACGGTGTTTTTAATAGGAATATTACTATTTTTATTGGTGGGATTAAATATTTTTATGAATAGTCTTGAAAATATATTTTCTTTATTAGTAAATGGGGTAATAATATTATTATTAATTATTACTATATTTTCAACTTTAGTTACCTATATGGTTATAAATGATAAAAAAGTAAATAAATATATAATGAAATTTAACTTTAGTATAGTTAGCTTTTTATATCCTGTACTTATTGTTTTAGGAAATACTTTAAATGTGCCTAAAGATGAAATAAGAAAAGTATATATAAAATTAAATAATAATTATATATATAGTAATAGGTATAAGATAAAGGCTGAAGACATACTTATTTTAATACCACATTGTATTCAAAAAAGTGAATGTAAGTTAAAGATAACTACAAATGTAAGAAACTGCAAAAGTTGTGGACTTTGTAATGTAAAAGATTTAATAGATTTACAAGATAAGTACAATGTACATGTATTTATAGCAACTGGAGGTACATTAGCTAGAAAGAAAATAAAAGAAACTAGACCTAAGGCTGTAGTTGCTGTAGCTTGCGAAAGAGATTTAACTGCAGGAGTACAAGATATAAGACAAGTACCCGTTTTAGGAGTATTTAACAAAAGACCTAATGGGCCTTGCGTAGATACAAAAATTGATGCAAATGAAGTTGAAAATGCAATAAAATTCTTTATAGGAGAGTGTTAAATATGATGCACTATGGCTATGGATATATGTTTGATCCGACATTGTTTATTTTAATACCAGGTATATTATTTACTATGTATGCTCAGTTCAAAGTAAGTAGTACAACAAGTAGATATTTTAGAGTTCAAAGTAGATTAGGTTATACAGGAGAACAAACGGCTAGAAAAATATTAGATGCAAATGGACTTTATAATGTTAATGTTGAAATGGTTAGAGGAAGTCTTAGTGACCACTATGATCCAAGAAGTAATGTAGTTAGGTTATCACAAGATGTTTACTATGGGACATCTATTACTTCTGTTTCGGTTGCAGCACATGAATGTGGGCATGCAATTCAACATGCTAAGGGATATGCGCCTCTTCAAATGAGAAGCAGTTTAGTTCCTGTAGTAAATTTTGCGTCTAATATATCTTGGTTTTTAATATTCATAGGATTATTTATGACAGGTCCTTTCTTAAAAATTGGGATATTATTATTTTCAGCATCTGTATTATTCCAAATAATTACCTTACCAGTAGAATTCAATGCATCTAGTAGAGCTATGGTTCAAATTGGGAATGAAGGTATATTAGAAGGAAAAGAGATAAAACAAGGGAGAGAAGTACTAACAGCAGCTGCTTTGACATATGTTGCAGCAGCATTAGCATCAGTGCTTCAATTATTAAGATTAATTGCAATATCACAAAGACGTGATGATTAATAGAGATTGTCCTAGGGGTTTCTAGGACTTTTTCTATTTAAATATATGGAGGTATTTAATGAACGCAAGAGAATTAGCATTTAAAACACTATACGATATAGAAAGAAATAAAAATTATTCAAATTTATCTATTAACAAAAATTTTAAAAACGTAAATATAAGTGATCAGGAAAAAGGTCTTGCAACAGAACTTATTTATGGAATTATAGAAAATAAATATTATTTAAATTATATAATAGATAAATTATCTAAGATAAAATCCAAAAAAATGTCAACCTATGTTAAAATATCATTATGGTTAGGAATTTATCAAATACTATTTTTAGATAGCATAAAAGAGCATGCAGCAGTAAACGAGAGCGTTTCTCTTATTAAAAAATATGATAAAAAGTCATCTGGATTTGTGAATGCTATACTTAGAAATGTACTAAGAAACAAAGAGACTATAATGGATATAGAAAAAGAAAATAATGTAGATACTTTATCTATAAAGTATTCATATAGCCCATGGATAATTCAAAAGTGGATGAATGTATTTGGAGAAGAATTTACAGAGGATTTATTAGAAGCTAATTCTGAAAAACCTAATTTATATATAAGAGTAAATACAACTAAAATAAGCAAAGAAGAATTAATCGAAAAGTTAAAGGCTCAAGGAATTGTATGCAGTAAAGTTAATGGAATTGATGAAGCTATAATGGTACAAAATCTTAAAAATATAGAAGGAAATAAGTTATTTAAGGATGGTCTTTTCACAGTTCAAGATATAAGTTCTATGCTTGTAGGTAAAGTAACTAATCCTAAAGAAGGTAGTTTAGTTTTAGATATGTGCAGTGCACCAGGAGGTAAAACAACACATTTAGCTACTTTAATGAATAACACTGGACAAGTTATAGCAAGAGATGTATTTGAACATAAACTAAAACTTATAAACAATACTGTTAGAAGACTGGGACTAAAAAATGTAAAAGTAGAAAATTTCGATGCCTTAGAAATAGATGGAAATAGTATAGGTAAATTCGATTATGTAGTATCGGATGTTCCTTGTTCTGGAATGGGAATAATAAAAAGAAAACCAGAGATAAAGTTTAAAAAAGAAGAAGAAATTAAAGACTTACCGGTTATACAAGGCACTATTTTAAATAATGCAGCTAAGTATGTTAAAGTTGGTGGTCACTTAATATATAGTACTTGTACTATACATGATGAAGAAAATATAGATATAATTAATAAATTCTTACAAGATAATGAAAAATTTGAATTAGAACCTATTGATGAAGTTAAGATTGATTTAGATAATCAAGATAAAGGATATATAAAAATTTATCCAAATATACACGGGATGGATGGATTTTTTATAGCAAAACTTAAGAGAGTAAGGTAGGCAATTATATGGATAATAAGACATGTTTAAAAAATTTAACTGAAGAAGAAATAAAAGAGTTTTTAAAAAGTATAGGAGAGAAAGCTTTCAGAGGATCTCAAATATTTAGCTGGATTTATAAAGGAGCAAAATCTTTTGATGATATGAATAATATACCAAAAGCTCTAAGGGAAAAATTAGAGGAGGTTTCATATATAGGAAATTTAGATGTTGAATTAAAATTAGAATCTAAAATTGATGGAACTAGAAAGTATTTATTTTTACTTAATGATGGGAATATAATAGAAAGTGTAATGATGGAATATGAACATGGCGTAACCGTATGTATATCAAATCAAGTTGGATGTAGAATGGGATGTAGATTTTGCGCATCTACTATAGATGGATTACTAAGGAATTTAGAACCTTGGGAAATATTAGATCAAATAATACAAATTCAAGAGGATATAGGTAAAAGAGTGTCAAATATTGTATTGATGGGAAGTGGTGAGCCTCTTGATAACTTTGATAATACTAAGCAGTTTTTAAAACTAGTAAATGAAAAGAATGGGCTTAATATAGGATATAGACATATTACATTATCAACATGTGGAGTAGTTCCTAAAATGTATGAATTAGCAGATTTGAAAATTCCTATAAATTTAGCGTTGTCACTGCATTCTCCTTTTGATAAATCAAGAAAAGAGATAATGCCAATAGCAAATGCATATTCAATAAAAGAAGTTATAGATGCGTGTAAATACTATATAGAAAGTACTAATAGAAGGGTTACGTTTGAGTATTCATTAATAAAAGGTGTGAATGACTCTATAGATGATGCTAATCAATTATCTAAAATTTTAAAGGGTATGTTATGTCATGTTAATTTAATACCTATAAACAAAGTGGAAGAAAGAGATTATGAAAAACCAGATAAAACTTATGTATATAAATTTAGAGATATGTTAAATGAAAAAATATACCAGCTACTATAAGAAGAGAAATGGGAGCGGATATAAATGGAGCTTGTGGTCAATTAAGAAGAAAACACAAATAGATGAAGGGGGAAAATTATGAAATATAGTTGTATTTCCCATATTGGAAGAATAAGAAAAAATAACGAAGACTATTGCAAAGGTGAAATTATATCAACAAATTCGGGAGATATAGGAATATTTGCAATAGCTGACGGTATGGGTGGCCATAATAAGGGTGAAGTTGCAAGTGAATTAGCTGTAGAAAATATAGTGAAATTTTTGAAAAATAACTTGGTTCAAAATGAATTTGTAAAAATAAATTATATAGATGATATTCTTAAACAAGCTTATAATAACGTAAACTCTATAATATACAAAAAGTCTAAAGATGATGAAATATGTACTGGTATGGGAACTACATTAACAACTGTAATAATACATAAAGGCAAAGTGTATATTGCGAATGTAGGAGATAGTAGATGTTATATGCTACATGATGGAGAGTTTGAAAAAATTACAAAAGATCATTCCTTAGTCGAAGAACTTATAGAAAAACATGCTATAACTGAAGAAGAAGCAAAAACACATCCAAATAGAAATATTATAACAAGAGCTCTTGGAACGGAACAAATTATACTCGTTGATATTTATAAAAAAGATATCAATAAAGATGATAAAGTTTTATTGGCTACTGATGGATTAACAGGATTTGTAGATAAAAGTGAAATAAATGAAATTATATCTAAAGATGAGGAAGTAGAAGTTATAGCTGAAAATTTAATAAATAAGGCTAATGAACTATCAGGGAAAGACAATGTATCGGTTATATTAGTTAATTATAATTAGGATGGTGATATAGTGGGAGAAACAGTTTTAGGTAATAGATATGAAATTATTAAAAAAATAGGCGATGGAGGTATGGCTTTTGTATATGAAGCTAGAGATAAGCTTTTAAACAGAACTGTAGCCATAAAGGTTTTAAGACCGGAGTTTGTGGATGATGAAGAATTTTTAACTAAATTTAAAAGAGAAGCCGAAGCCGTTGCAAGTCTTTCTCATCCTAATATTGTAAATGTATATGATGTAGGAGAAGATGGAAAAGTTCATTACATAGTAATGGAGCTAATAGAAGGACAAAACTTAAAAGATATAATAAAAAATGAAGGTACTTTAGATGAATATACAGCATTAGATATAGCTAAGCAAATAGCAAAGGCATTAGGTGCGGCACACAGAAAGGGGATTATACATAGAGATATAAAACCTCATAACATACTTATATCTAATGAAGGTAGAATTGTTAAAGTTGCTGACTTTGGTATAGCTAAGGCTGTATCGAGTTCAACTATAACAAGTACTGGAAGTGTAATAGGTTCTGTGCACTATTTTTCTCCAGAACAAGCTAAAGGTAAATTCGTTTCAAACACAACCGACTTATATTCTTTAGGCATAGTTCTATACGAAATGATAATAGGAAGAGTTCCTTTTACGGGAGAAAGTCCTATATCTATAGCACTTCAACATATAAATGAAGAGATAGAGTTTACTCAAGAAGAAAAAGTTGCTATCCCTCAAAGTGTTAGGAATATAATAAAGAAACTGACTTCAAAGTCTAGTGATGATAGATATCAAGGTGCAGATGAATTAATAGAAGATATCGAGTATATAGAAAAAAATATAGATTTAGATTTTATAAAAGAATATGATAATTATGCTACTCAAAAAATAGATGAAGCTGAGTTAAATAAAGCTTTAAAATTAGCAGAAACTAAACCGCAAAATATATATGAAGATGATGAAGTAGAAGAAGAACTAGACAATGTAGTTCCTACTAAATCTTCTTCAAGAAAAAATAAGAAAAAGAATAAAAAGAGGATAATCCTAAAAGTAAAAAAGATGGAAAATAGCAGCTATAGTCTTAACTTTGGTGCTTATAACACAAATCGCAGTTATAGCTAAAATTGCTTTAGGATTTAAAAATAAGGATACAGCAGAAGGAACTGCTCCGAATTTAATAAATATGGCACTTGATGAAGCACAAAAGAAAGCTGATGATTTGGGATTAAATGTAAGGGTTAGTATAGAAGAATATAGTGATAATGTTGAGAAAAATCATGTAATATCACAAACTCCAAATGCTGGAACTCCAGTTAATCCAGGAGATACAATTACTGTAACTATAAGTAAGGGTCAAAGTCAAACATCTATACCGAGTGTTGTAGGTAAAACGTTAGGAGAAGCTGGAAATATTTTAAAAGAAAATAAATTGCAATTAGGAAATGTAAAATATGTAGATAGTAATGAGGCTAAAGATATAGTTGTAGCTCAAAATCCAAACTCTGGAAATATAAAGCCAGGAGATAAGGTAAATGTAGAAGTTAGTAAAGGACCTCAACAAAAGCCAGAACCTAAACCTGAAGAGCCAACAGAACCAGAGCAACCAACAGAACCAGAAAAACCAACAGAACCAGAAAAACCAACTGACCCAGGTACAGGAGGATCTGGGAATGAAGGAGGAACAACTGATCCAGGAACAGGAGATCAAGGATCAGGAGATCAGGGAACAGGAGGATCAGGAACAGGAGACGGGAGTTCCGGATCAGGAAATCAAGGATCCGGAGATGGATCAACACCTGCACCCCAAGCTACAAATCATCAAGATGCGAGTAATGGAACAAAACACTAGTAGTTTAAATTAAACATGTAATAAATAATAATTATAAAAAGTCCAATGATTAATAATTATTGGACTTTTTTGTAATATTTATGTAAATTAATATAGATAATATTAATTATAAGTTTAACTAAATTTTATAGGAGGAATTAAATGATAGAAGGAATTATTACAAAAGGTATTGGGGGATTTTATTATATAGACACAAATCAAGGGGTATACGAATGTAGAGCTAGAGGTATATTCAGAAAAGAAAAAATTACTCCTTTAGTAGGAGATAATGTAAAAATAAACATAATTGATGAGGAAAATAAAAAAGGTGTACTTGAAGAAATAGAGGATAGAGATACAGAATTAGTAAGACCTCCAATAGCTAATGTAAATAAAGCGATAATTGTATTTGCTATAAAAATCCAAATCCAAATTTATCATTACTAGATAGATTTATAGTTTTAGCAGAAAGAGAATCTTTAGATATTGTTATAGTACTTACAAAGGCTGATTTAGCTACAGATGAAGAACTAAACAAATTAAAAAGTATATATGAAACGAGTGGTTATAAAGTAATACCCGTTAGTAATGAAGCTAAAATAAATATAGATAAGGTAAAAGAGGAATTAAAAGGCAATATAGTTGTATTTGCGGGTCCTTCTGGAGTAGGAAAATCAACTTTATTAAATAATATAGATAGTAAATTTCAACTGCAAACAGGTGAAGTTAGTGATAAAATAAAAAGAGGAAAACATACAACAAGACATGCAGAGCTTTTAAAGCTAGAATGTGGAGGTATGGTAGCAGATACTCCTGGATTTAGTTCATTAACTTTAGATGATATAGAAGAAGATGAATTAAAGGAATACTTCATAGAATTTGATGAGTTTTCAGATGGATGCAAATTCGGAGGAAGATGTATGCATGAAAATGAGCCTATATGTGGAGTTAAAGAAGGGGTAAATGAAAGTAAAATAGCTAAAGAAAGATATGAAAGCTACTTACAATTGCTAAAAGAAAAGAGACAATCAAAGAGGAGGTATTAAAGATGATAAAGATGGCACCGTCAATTTTATCAGCAGATTTTGCAAGGTTATTAGAGGATGTTAAGAAAGTGGAAAGAGCAGGTTGTGAATATTTACATATAGATGTTATGGATGGACATTTTGTTCCAAATATAACTTTAGGTCCAGCTATTGTTAAATCATTAAGAAAAGATGTAAATATGGTATTTGATGCTCATTTAATGATAGAGAATCCAGATAACTACATAAAGGATTTTGTAGATGCTGGATGTGATATGATAGTAGTTCATGAAGAGGCTTGTACTCATTTACATAGAACTATACAAAATATTAAATCATTTAATGTTAAAGCTGGTGTTGCATTAAACCCAGCAACTCCTATAGAGAATATTAAATATATACTAAATGATATAGACATGGTACTTATAATGACAGTTAATCCAGGGTTTGGGGGACAATCATTTATAGGAACTATGGTAGATAAAATAAAAGAGTTAAAAACATTAATAGATGAAAAAGGATTAGATGTAGATATACAAGTTGATGGAGGAATAAAACCTTCAAACGTGAGCGAAGTTGTAAAAGCAGGAGCTAATGTTATAGTAGCAGGCTCAGCTATATTTAATAGTGATGATATAGAAGCTACTGTTAAAGAGTTCAGGTTAAATGCATCTAAGTAAGAGGATATTATGAAAGCGTGTATTTTATTAAACGGTAAAATAGAAGATTTAAACTTTTTAAAAAAGACAATTGATAAAGAAAATTACGATTATATAATCTGTGCAGATGGAGGAGCTAATTTTTATATAAAATAGAAGTAGTTCCGGATTATATATTAGGAGATTTAGATTCTTTAGAATTAAAAGTTAAAAACTACTTCAAAGAAAAAGGTGTGGATTTTAAAAAATTCCCTGAAAGAAAAAACGAAACAGATACTCAATTATGTATACATTTAGCTAAAGGATTAGGGGTTGTTGATATAGACCTTCTAGGGGCATTAGGAGGGCGTATAGACCATACTATTGCTAATATAAACCTTATGTATTATATAAAAAATTAGGGTTAAATCCTGTAATAAAAAACAATAAAGAAGATTTACATATGATAGAAAGTGAGTATATCGATATATTCGGTAAAAAAGGAGATACGATATCTGTTATACCTGTTAATGGAGATACGACAGGTATAACTCTGGAAGGTCTTGAATACCCACTTAAAGATGCAACTATAGAATATGGAGATCCGATAGGTGTATCAAATGTAATGGAAAGTGATAAATGTAGAATAACTGTCGAGAAAGGAACTTTGTTGATAGTTAAAAATATAGAGCCAGTATAGTTTAAGCTATGCTGGCTCTATATTTTTAATAAAATATCGTATAGCTTGGCCTATTTTTAGTAATTTGTATTAAAGAAAAGAAATCATGAATATGATATTGTAGGAAGTTATTTATAGGAGGGAATAGTTTGAGGAATCAATACAGAAATTTACTTGGAATTTTATGCTTAGCAACGGGATTAACTGTAATTTTAGCGTTGATACTTCCAAATTGGATGTGGATGATACTACTAGCTATTGTCCTTATAGGGTGTGGAGTAATGTTATTTATGTAAAATAAATATTATTTTTAAGGGGGATATTGGAATGAAGGTAATAACTGTTAAATGTCCAAAATTTTTATCCAAGATAATAGTTTTTTTTATGAGAAAAAATAGTCTTGAGACAAAAAAATAAAAGCCTACTGCGTGTAGGC
This sequence comes from Paraclostridium sp. AKS73, assembly GCF_025671395.1. Taxonomy (NCBI): domain Bacteria; kingdom Bacillati; phylum Bacillota; class Clostridia; order Peptostreptococcales; family Peptostreptococcaceae; genus Paraclostridium; species Paraclostridium sp. AKS73. The sequence continues at coordinate 128,627 of NZ_JAIXHU010000001.1, forward strand.
TTTTTTACTAAAACTAAGCTCTTTCAACTTTTCCAGAACGTAAACATCTAGTACAAACTTTTATTCTCTTTGGAGTACCATCTATTATCGCTCTAACGTTTCTTAAGTTAGCAGACCAAGTTCTTCTGCTATGTTTATTTGAGTGGCTCACTTGGTTTCCTGAAACTTTACCTTTACCACATACGTTACATACCTTTGCCATTTTACGTACACCTCCTTAAATGATAACTATAACACTGAAAACACAGTTTATATTAACATAAATCTCTAAAAAATGCAATAGAAATATATATTTGTCTTACACATATTGAAGAAATTCTTGTTATCATATAAAATTATATATATAATTCTATATAAAGTAAATATTAAAGTTAAAAATAAAATTAAAAATAATTTTAGGGGGTCAAACCATGAGCGCTAAAATAAACAACGAATTTGGAACAATAGAAATAGACAAGCATGTTATAGCACAAATAGTATATCAATCTGCTATGGAAAGTTATGGATTAGTAGGACTAGCATATAAGACAAAAGGCATAGTTGAACTATTAAAAGGAGAAAATGCTACTAAAGGTGTTAGCGTACAAGAACTAGAAGACGGCAGTATAGCTATAGAGCTTTACGTAATAATGCAATATGGAACAAATATATCAACTGTTGCAAATAACATAATAGATAAAGTAAAATATACAATTGAGAAAATAACTGCGTTAAAAGTAAGTAAAATAGATGTTAATGTTCAAGGTATACGAGTTAAGTAATTTAGGAGGAAAAATATGATTCAATATATTGATGGGAAAAATTTAAGAGACATGTTTGTCTCTGGTGCAAATAATCTTCAAAACAGTAAAGATTATGTAGATAAACTGAACGTGTTCCCAGTTCCAGATGGAGACACAGGTACAAATATGTCTCTTACGATATCTTATGCTATGAAAGAATTATCAAAAGTTAGTGATGATGATATAACTAATATAGGTAAGTCTTTAGCAAAAGGGTCTTTAATGGGAGCTAGAGGAAACTCAGGTGTTATATTATCTCAAATAATAAGAGGGGTTACAAAATCTATAGAAGGAAAAGAAAAACTAAGTTCTATGGATTTAGCTCAAGCATTTAAAAATGGATCAGATACAGCGTATAAGGCTGTTATAAGACCAATAGAAGGGACTATATTAACAGTAGTTAGAGAAAATGGAGAGTACGCTATCAAAGCTGCTAAAAAAGAGCAAGATATCCTGAAATTTTTAGAGTTAGTTATAAAAGAAGCTAACGAGTCTTTAGATAGGACTCCGGATTTACTTAAAAACTTAAAAGATGCTGGAGTTGTTGATTCAGGTGGTAAAGGATTAGTACTTATATATGAAGGTATGTATGAAGCATTAAAAGGTAATATGATTACAGCTAATGGATCTGGATCTTCAAATTCCTCTTCAGTAGAAGTTGCACAAGGTGAAATAAACACTGATGATATAAAGTTTGCCTATTGCACAGAATTTATATTAGAAAGCAATAAAGTAACTTATGACAAAATCAGAGATATAATGCTAGATTATGGAGACAGTTTAGCGGTAGTTGGAGATGAAGGGTTAATAAAAGTTCATGTTCATACTAATGAACCTGGAGCAGTACTTCAAGAGGCTTTAAAATATGGACAATTAGTTACTATAAAAATAGAGAACATGAAAGTTCAGCATGAAAATATTTTAGTTGAAAATCAGACAGCAGTATCAGAAGAACCTGCTAAGGAATACGGGTTTATAGCTACATCAATGGGTAGTGGATTGGCAGATATATTTAAAGACTTTGGAGTTGACTACATAATAGAAGGTGGGCAAACAATGAATCCTAGTACAGAGGATTTCATGAAAGCTATAGAGTCTATAAATGCAGAAAATATTATAATACTCCCAAACAATAGTAATATAATAATGGCTGCAAACCAAGCTAAAGCATTAAGTGACAAAAACATAATAGTTATACCAAGTAAAAACGTACCACAAGGATTTACTTCTCTTGTAAGTTTTAATGCTGATGCAAGTGTTGAAGAAAATGAAGCTACAATGGTAGAAGCTTTATCAATGGTAAAATCAGGGCAAGTTACTTATGCAGTTAGAGATACTGTTATGAATGATATAGAAGTAAAAGAAGGAAACTTCATAGGAATAGGTGAAGGAAAGCTATTATCGGCAGGAGAAAAGAAAGAAGATATAACTTTAGGATTAATAGAAAAATTAGTAGACGAAGACAGCGCAATTATAACTTTATTCTATGGAGAAGAAGTAACTGAAGAAGAAGCTAACGAGTTTAAATCGATATTAGAAGAAAAATACGAAGATATAGATATAGAACTTTATTATGGCGGCCAGCCAATATACTATTATTTAATATCTGTTGAATAATATTTCAGAAATCCTGTATAATCTTACTATTAGGTAAGTTAAATTATACAGGATTTTTTTAGGGTGATAAATATGAATAATTTAAATAAAGAAATTAAATATGTAAAAGGAATTGGTCCCAAACGTGCTAATAAACTAAGTAAATTAGGTATATTTACTGTATCTGACTTGCTTTTTTATTTTCCGAGACAATATGAAGATAGAAATAATCTAAGAAAAATATTTGAACTAAAAGATGAAGAAAAAGTAACTATAAGAGCTATTGTAAGTAGTATAGAGACGTCTAATGTTAGAAAGGGTCTAGTGATAACTAAAGTAGGAGTAAGGGATGAAACGGGTTTCGCTAGATTAGTATTTTTTAACCAAGAGTATATAAGTTCTACTTTGAAAAAAGGAGATACTGTATTTGTATTTGGAAAGGTTAAGAAAACTTCTTATGGAATTGAGATGAGTTCTTGTGAAGTTGAACAAATGAGCAACAATCCTAAAAATACATGTGGAATAATGCCTATATACCCATTGACCTATGGATTAACAAATAAAGAGCTTATAAACATAGTAAAAACTGTTTTTAGTAATGAGCAAATTTATATTAAGGAATACCTTCCAAATAAAATTATACAAAAGTATAAACTTTGCAGTATTGATTTTGCAGTTAAAAATATACATTCGCCGACTAATAAAGAAAGTTTAAAAGTAGCACTATACAGATTAGTATTTGAAGAATTTTTAATGCTTCAGCTAGGGCTATTTCTATTCAAAAATGGTGTTACTGAAAAATGTGGTGTTAAGTTCGAAAAAGAGCAAAATCTTGTTAAAATCTTAAACTCTTTACCATTTAAACTCACAAATGCGCAAAATCGAGCATTAAATGAAATTATTGATGATATGAACTGTGAAAAAGTAATGAATAGATTGGTTCAAGGAGATGTAGGAAGTGGTAAAACAGTAGTAGCACTTTTAGCATTGGCAAATTGTGTTTTAAATGGCTATCAAGGGGCTTTGATGGCACCTACTGAGATATTAGCAGAACAACACTTTATATCTTTAAATGAAACGCTATCACCGTTTGGAATTAATGTAGGATTACTGGTAGGTAGTTTAACGAAAAAACAAAAAGAGAATGTATTACAAAGAGTAAAAGAGAATGAAATTGATATTTTAATTGGAACGCATGCGCTTATAGAAGATAAGGTGGAGTTTAACAACTTAGGAATAGTAATAACCGACGAACAACATAGATTTGGAGTTAGACAAAGAAATAAACTTTCTGAAAAAGGATATAATCCTGATATTTTGGTTATGACAGCTACTCCAATTCCTAGAACTTTAGCCTTAATCTTGTATGGAGATTTAGATATATCTATAATTGATGAACTTCCACCAGGAAGACAACCTATTGAAACTTTAGCTGTGTATAAGGATAAGAGGGAAAAAGCGTATAATAGTTTAGTAAGGTCTGAAGTTCAAAAGGGTAGACAAGTTTATATAGTATGCCCTTTGGTAGAAGAAAGTGAAGCTATAGAGGCTAAGGCTGCTGTAGATTTAGTAGAGGAGCTAAAGAGTGAATTTTTTAGTGACTTGAGATTAGGTCTTTTGCATGGTAAAATGAAACCTAGTGAAAAAGATGAAACAATGAAAAAATTTAAGAACAAAGAATTAGATATACTAGTATCGACAACTGTTATTGAAGTTGGAGTAAATGTACCTAATGCAACCCTTATGATAATTGAAAATGCAGAACGATTTGGATTAGCTCAACTACATCAGTTAAGAGGTAGAGTTGGTAGAGGAAGTCATAAGTCTTATTGTATATTGATCTATTCGTCTAAATCAGAAGTGTGCTCTCAAAGAATGTCCATCATGGAAGAAACAACAGATGGATTTAAAATCTCAGAAAAAGACCTTGAGATTAGGGGTCCAGGTGAGTTCTTTGGAACAAGACAACATGGGTTGCCAGAGCTAAAAGTAGCTAATATATTTAAGCATATGAAAATATTGAAAATAGCTCAACAAGAGGCTAGATATATAATAAGTGAAGATCCAAAACTTAATAATTATGAAAATGAAAAAATAAAAAAAGAAATATTGAAGAAATTTGAAAATAGATTGGAAGAAATATCATTAAATTAGGAAATAATTTGTGATAAAATAAAATGGAAGGAGAAATTATATTGAGAGTAATTTCAGGAAAAGCCAGAGGACTAAAATTAAATACACCTAAAAGTGAAGATGTTAGACCAACTACTGATAGAGTTAAAGAATCTTTATTTAATATAATTAACCCATACATAATGGATGGAGATATTTTAGATTTATTTGCAGGTACAGGGTCTCTAGGTATAGAGTGTTTATCAAGAGGTGCTAACAAATGTGTATTTGTAGATTTAAATAGAAGTAGTATTGATATAGTAAAAAGTAATATAAAAAAAGCTAGGGTAGAAGAAAACAGTGAAGTCATGAATGTTGATTTTAAGTCGGCAATTGAAAGAGTTAAAAATAATTCGTACAAGTTTGATGTTATATTTATGGACCCTCCATATTACAAAGATATGTTCCAAGATGCATTAGAGAGAATTGATAAGTCAAACATACTAAAAGAAGATGGTATTATAGTTGTTGAACATGATACAAAACAAGAATTTCCAGAGAATGTGGGGAACCTAGTTAAAAACAGAAATAAAAAATATGGAAACACTACGCTTACATTTTATAGTATGGAGGATTAATAATGGAAAATACAGTTAGAAAAGCTATATTTGCAGGAAGCTTTGACCCCATAACAAATGGGCACTTAGACATAATAGAAAGAGCTTCTAAATTATTCGATGAATTACAAATAGGGGTACTTTATAATCCGAATAAAAAGGGACTATTTACATTTGAAGAAAGAGTTAAGTTAATAAAAGAATGCACAAACCATATTTCTAATATAAAAATAGTTAGTTTTGATGGGCTTTTAGTCAACTATTGTGAAAAAAATGGTATCCAGACTCTAGTAAGAGGTATAAGAAATGGAGCGGATGTAGAGTATGAACTTCAAATGGCTCATATGAATAAAGAATTAAATCCAAATATAGAGACTGTAATATTACCTACGACTACTAAGTATTCATACATAAGTTCATCTCTTATAAAAGAAGTATTAAATTTTGATGCAAATATAGAGAATTTAGTGCCTAAGGTGATTTTAGAAGAATTAAAAAGAAAAACTAATAGGGGGAAATAACATGAATATAGATTTAGAAATAATGGAACTATTAGAGGAGTTAGAAAGTGCTATAAATAATGCAAGTTCAATTCCTTTTTCGCATAAATCAGGAATAGACAAAGAAGAAGTTTTAAGTATTATATCAGATATAAAAGTTATACTTCCAGAAGAAGTTAAACAAGCTGTATGGATAAATAAAGAAAGACAAAAAATACTTAACAATGCAAACCAAGATGCAGAAATTTTAATAGAACAAGCAAAAAAAGAAGCTATCCAAATAATTGAAAAAGCAAATAAAGAAAGTGAAGATATGAAAAAAAATTCCGAAGAAATAATAAAATCATATATAGACTCAGATGGTTTAGTAGTTGAAGCCGAAGAAAAAGCTAAGTCTATAGTGGAGAAAGCAGAATATATGGCTAAAGAAATTAAAATAGGGTCTATAAGATATGCAGATGATGTTTTAGAGGGATTACAATACAATCTTCAAAGTATAATGGATGAAATATCAACAAATAGAAGTGAACTAAGTGAATAAAAAATAGCTGACTCAAAATGCGATTGAGTCAGCTGTTTTTTATTTTTTTAAAAATCATAAAAGAAGAAATAAAATAAATTATTACTATTAAAGGTAAAATTATATGATAGTTATTTATGTATAAGCTCCAAATTGAGCTATTATAAAATACATTAGATGTAGTAGATAGTTTTATAAATAAATTACTAGAATTTATTAATGGATAAAATGCAAAAGTGAAAACGGCTGCGAATACTCCGTGTAAAAATTTAGAAATTATATATGTACCTGTATTTATATCTGTTTGAGCTAAAAAACTACAACATTGAGCTAATATAGAAAGACCACTAAATGCTATTATGAAGCTACATAATGAAGCTCGTATTATTTCAGGTATATTAGATACGCTAGATATTTGATTACATCCAATTGTTATTTCAAATAAACCACTTATAAAAGAAGAACATAAATCAAGAGAAAATCCAAATATAGATAATGGAATGTAAATTATGTAAGAAATCAAATTTATAAACTTAAATATAGATAAAACTTTAAATACAACTGAAAATACTATGACGAATCCGCCAACCATAAGTATTGTATTTACCCCACTGAAGACAGCATCTCCAAATAAAACAAAAATCCTTTATTTTCTTTTTTCTAAATTCCATAATTTTTTTACTTCAAATTTAAAATTGAAGTTATCGTTACTTATGCTTTCTTTGCCATAATTTTTAAACAATATTCCAACAGTTAAAGAACCTAAGTAATGGCAAAGTAACATTAAATATCCTAATGAAGGGTTGTTAAACATTCCGATGGAAACTGCGCCGACTATAAAAAGTGGACCAGAGGTCGAGCAAAATGAAACTAGCCTCTGAGCTTCAAATTTAGAAATTTCATTGTTTTGTCTAAGTTCGGAGGCTAGTTTTGCACCAACTGGATATCCTGACACTGTAGATATGGCAAAACCAAAGAACTTTTACCAGACACATTAAAAAGTTTTTTTGTAACAGGATTGATTATTAACCCTAAAACATCTACAAATTTAAGTCTAACTATCAAATTGGCAGCTATTATAAATGGCAACAAGGATGGTATCAATGTGTCTACCCATATTGAAAAGCCATTTTTAGCTGCTAAAATAGAATCTTTAGGAAATAAAATAATACCTAGTATAAGTAACATAACTATTAAAGATGGAGTTAAAAATTTTATAATCTTTACTTTTTTCAAAACATCACCTACTTTAATATACTCTTTAATAAGTATATTAAAAGTGATTATGAACTATGATAAAATTCATTTGTTTTGAGGAGTTAAACATTTGAATTACTTCATATAGCAAAAATAACTTTGAAACTAATAAAACTACCTAAGAAAGGTAGGTTTTTATTAGTTACTTTACGTATTTAGGTGATATATAATAATCCATAGGACCTTTAAGTGAAGATTTTTTGTTTTTATAATAAGGAATATTATACATGTTCGTAGCTTTTATATCGTATTTGATTAGTGTTTTGAAAGTTTCATTTTCAGCAAAATTTATATCTGAAAATTTATTTACAATTTTTATATCAGAGTTTAATTTTATTTGTTTTATTATCTCTCTCCCTTTATCGTTAAAGGCTAAAATCCTAACATAAGGCATTTCATTTATATCTTTTACTAACGCCATATCTTTCTTTGATATTCCAAGTAATATATTATTCAATATTCTTTTTATTTTAGTTAATGTGTATCTTTTTGATTTAACGCTTTGTTGAAGTTCGTATAAGTTATTACATGTGAAAATTGATTTGTATATTTTATTTTCTATACCTTCATTAACATCGAAATAGCTGCTTAATATATCAAAATCTCGTATAACTAATTCTCTTATAGTATCAAAATAAACTTCATCAAACATAGGATTAAATCCTGTATTTATAGAATCAGATATTAGATTGAAAGTTTTTTTTGGAACAACTGAGTATATGTCATTTATATTTCTTGAATCTTTAAGTGATTTTCTAATTGCGGTAGCAGAACAAATTTCACTACTAATATCTTCAGAGTTATAAGATGCCTGTATTCTAGTTATTGTAAAAGGCTTTATGTCGCTTTCATGTCTCAATAAACTTTTTATGTATTCCATTCCTAGGATATTATTAGAAGAATTTAATATTGTATTTAAATTTTGTTTATCTAGATTATCTATAACATTATTTGTAATTAAATAATCACACAAAGCTTTGCTTCTCGCTGTAGCAAATAAAATTCCTTCATCTAGGTTTTTCTTTAAACGCAATTTAAAATCATCAGGTTCAGAAACTAATACTTTTGATATCTCAGTTAGTAAATCTATGTCACCTTCCTCGCTACCAAAACATATAGAATCTATACAATTTAACGAGTTTAGGAGAGTTACCGCTCCATGAGCAAAAATTTCTGCACTTTGGCACGCGAAAAGAGTAGGAAGCTCTACAACTAAATCTACTCCGTTTGAAACTGCAATTTCAGCTCTTTTATATTTATCAAATAGAGCCGGCTCTCCTCTTTGTAAAAAATTGCCGCTCATCACCGCTATACTATGGGTGGCGTTTGTTTTTCTAAAGATTCTTTTAAATGATATAAGTGACCATTATGAAATGGATTGTACTCGACTATAAGACCTAAAATATTCATAAAAACCTCCTTTTATACTAAATATATACAAAAACAAAGGATTTATTGTTTATATATAGAATTATTTATTGTTTGCTTTTTATAAAAATAAGTTATATCCTATTATAATATTAAACAAAATTGAGAACAATAATTCTTGAGTTAAATATAAATAACTTAAAAAATATCATAAACTATGTACTTTTATGAAAAAAAATGGTATAGTAAATAGTGATAAATTTGTTTAATGTATACAAGTAATGATATCGATTTTTAAAATTGTTAATTAAAAATAATTACATATTATTGTTAAAGATTTAAGGAGGTATACTAATGAAAGTATTAGTATTAAACTGTGGTAGTTCTTCATTAAAATATCAATTAATAGATATGTCAAATGAAGAAGTTTTATGTATAGGATTAGTTGAGAGAATAGGAATCGAAGGTTCTATATTAAAGCAAGAAAAAGATGGAGTAGAAGGTAAGCTTGTAGTAGAGCAACCAATGAAAAATCACCAAGATGCTATAAAATTAGTATTAGAAGGTGTAGTTGATCCTAAATTCGGTGGAGTTAAGGATATAAGCGAAGTTGAAGCTGTAGGACACAGAGTTGTACACGGTGGAGAGAAATTTGCTAGTTCAGTTAAAATAAATGATGAAGTTATGAAAGCATTAGAAGAGTGTGTTGAATTAGCACCACTTCATAACCCAGCTAACATAATGGGAATAGAAGCTTGTGAAGCTATACTTCCAGGAGTACCAATGGTTGGAGTATTCGATACTGCATTCCATCAAACTATGCCTAAGAAGTCATACTTATATGGATTACCTCATGAATTATACACTAAGTATGGAGTAAGAAGATACGGATTCCACGGAACTTCTCACAAGTATGTATCTCAAAGAGCTGCAGAAATGTTAGGAAAGAACGTAGAAGACTTAAAAATAATAACTTGTCACTTAGGAAACGGAGCTTCTGTAGCTGCTGTTGATGGTGGTAAATGTGTAGATACTTCAATGGGATTCACTCCATTAGAAGGATTAATAATGGGAACTAGATGTGGAGATATAGATGCTGCTATATTACCATTCTTAATGGAAAAAGAAGGATTAGACGCTAAAGGATTATCTGACTTAATGAACAAACAATCTGGGGTATACGGAATGACTGGTATATCAAGTGACTTCAGAGATATAGAAGGAGCTGCTGCAAAGGGAGATGAAAAAGCTCAAGTTGCATTAGATGCTTACGTTCAAAGAGTTCAAAAATATATAGGAGCTTACGCTGCAGAAATGAACGGTGTAGATGCTGTAGTATTTACTGCTGGTGTTGGTGAAAATGGTATAGAAATAAGAGAATCTATAGCTTCTAACATGGAATTCTTAGGAATGAACTTAGATAAAGAAGCTAACAAAGTTAGAGGAAAAGAAACAGTAATATCTACTGCAGATTCAAAAGTTAAGATATTATTAGTTCCAACTAACGAAGAGTTAATGATAGCAAGAGATACTGTTGCATTAGTAAAATAATTGCAATTGGATATAATATAATTAAGGTAGGTTAAAACCTACCTTAATTTTTGCCAAGAAATAAATTAACTATCAAGTAAAAATACTTGACAAACAAAGCTTATATTTGTATAATAAATTTGGCAATAAATTGAGGTGAACTTAATGAAGATTAGTTTAGATAAGATTATAAGAAGAGAAACTGATAATTTACACTTGAATTTTTGCGAAAAAATTGATAGTATTAATTATTGTGATAATACTTATAAATTAACTTCTCCACTTAATTTAAACGGAAAAATAAGTAAAACTAATAAAGGTTTATTCTTAGATTGCGATGTTGAATTTAATATAGTTGACAATTGCGCTAGATGTTTAAGTGAAGTAGAAGTAAAATTAAGTTATCCTATTCAAGGATTTTTAGTTAAACAAGAAGTGGATGAAAATGAAGTAGAAGAATTTGATGTTTATACTTATAAAAATGATGAAGTTGATTTCATAGATTTAATAGAACAAACATTAGATTTTAATCTGCCTCAAAGAGTTCTTTGTGATGAAGATTGTAAAGGCCTATGCCCTACTTGTGGGACAAACTTAAATAAAGAAGTTTGTTCTTGTGATGAAACTGCGAACGACGAGGAGACAATAGATCCCCGTTTTGCTAAATTAAAAGAAATGTTTAAAAATGACTAAGGAGGTGGCGTAAATGGCAGTACCAAAGCGTAAAACATCTAAATCAAATACAAAAATGAGAAGAGCAGCTAACTCAAAGATGGTAGCAACTGGATTCGTAAGTTGCCCACAATGTCATGAGCCAAAGTTACCACATAGAGTATGTCCAGATTGTGGATATTATAAAGGTAAAGAAGTTGTTTCTAAGTAATACTTCTAAAAAACATGTAGAATACTCTACATGTTTTTTTTTGCTTAAATATGAAAAAATTGTGATAATATTTAAGTGTACGCAAAAATTATAAATAAAAAATAAATAAGTAGTTGATTATTTATAATTAATATTATATACTACTATTAGTAGTTGGTACTAATTCCAACTATAAAAACTTGGAGGTAATATGAAAAAGAAGAGCAAAGCACAAAGACAAGAAGAACTTGTTGGAATGCTAAAAGACGATCCTTTTTATACAGATGAAGAATTAGCAAGCATCTTTGATGTAAGTATACAAACCATAAGACTTGATAGACTTGCATTAAATATCCCTGAACTTAGGGAAAGAGTTAAACAAATAGCTGAAACTGAAACATCTAAAGTTAAAACTTTAGGTATAAAAGAGATAACAGGAGAGATAATTGACTTATCTGTAGGTCAATTAGGCATATCCATGTTGGATATTACCGAAGATATGATCTACTCCAAAACGGGAACTCTTAAGGATGAATATATATTTTCAATGGCTAATTCATTAGCTATGGCGATTTTAGATGCGCCTAAGGTAATAATGAGATTTGCTAATATAAAAACGCTAAAACATATACAACAAAAAGATAGGCTTATAGCAAAAGCTGAGATTTATAAAAACATAGATAAAAAACATTATGTAAAAGTTGTTGTTAATAATAAAGCGCAAGAGCAAATTTTTAGAGGAAAATTTATATTTGAAGAGTTAGTTTAGGAGGAGAATAATATGAAAATTGTAATTGATGGAATGGGCGGAGATAACGCACCAAAGTCTAATGTAGAAGGTGTAGTTAACGCTATAAAAGAATATGGTGTAGATATAATAATCACTGGAGATAAAGAAATATTAGAAAATGAATTTGCAAAGCATGAATTTGACAAAAGTAAATTAGAAATAGTTCATACTACTGAAATTATAGAGAATGAAGATAAACCAGTTAAAGCAATAAGATCTAAAAAAGATTCGTCAATGGTTGTAGCTTTAAGAATGGTAAAAGAAAATAAAGCAGATGCAATAGTATCAGCGGGAAATACAGGAGCATTATTAGCAGGTGGTTTATTTGTAGTAGGTAGAATAAAAGGAATAGATAGACCTTGTTTATGCCCAGCTATACCAAATGTAAAAGGTGGAATGACACTTATTGCAGATGGAGGAGCTAATGCAGATTGTAAGCCAATAAACTTAGTTGAATTTGCAGGTATGAGTAATATTTATGCAAGCAAAGTATTAGGAATCGAAAACCCTAGAGTTGCTCTTGCGAATGTAGGAATAGAAGAAGGCAAGGGAAATGACTTAGCAAAGAAATCATATGAAGAACTTAAAAAATTAAATTTAAACTTCATTGGAAATATAGAAGCAAGAGAATTAATAAACTCATATACAGATATAGTTGTGTGTGATGGATTTACAGGAAATATTTTATTAAAATCAGCAGAAGGTATTGCGATGTCAATATTAGGCCTTTTAAAGGAAACTTTCCTAGCTAGTACAAAAGGTAAATTAGGAGCAATGCTGTTAAAAGACGATTTAAGAAAATTAAAAACTATGATGGATTACTCAGAATATGGAGGAGCGCCTCTTTTAGGTGTTAATGGAGGAGTTATAAAAGCTCATGGAAGTTCTGATGCAAAAGCAATAAAAAATGCTATAAACCAAGCAATAAAATTTGCAAAGGGAGATGTAGTCGAAGATATTAAAGAATTTATAAAGACTATAGAAGAAAATAGCGAAGAAGAATAGAAAAGTACCACTTGGAGGTTAATTTATGAATACAAAGGCTGGTATATTAGGGGTTGGAAGTTATGTTCCTAAAAAGGTAATGACTAACTTCGATCTTGAAAAGATAATGGATACATCAGATGAATGGATAAGAACAAGAACAGGAATAAATGAAAGACGATTAGTAGATGAAAATGAAGCAACATCAGATCTTGCAACTAAAGCAGCTATAAAAGCAATAGAAAATGCAAACTTGACTCCAGAAGATATAGATTTAATTATAGTAGCTACAATTACACCAGACATGGTATTTCCATCTACAGCATGCTTAGTTCAAGCAAACATAAATGCAACTAAAGCAGCAGGTTTTGACCTTGAAGCGGCATGCTCAGGATTTATATATGGTATAACAATAGCAAAACAATTTATAGAAACTAAAACATACAAACATGTATTAGTAATAGGAGCAGAAGCTTTATCAACAATATTAGATTATGAAGATAGATCTACAGCAATATTATTTGGAGATGGAGCTGGAGCGGTAGTTATGGGACCAGTTGAAGAAGGCGGAGTATTATCTACAAATTTAGGCTCTGATGGAAATGGTAAAGATTATCTTAAAGTACCAGCTGGAGGTTCTAAGTTGCCAGCTAGTGAAAAAACTGTTAAAGATAGATTGCATTATATACAAATGGCAGGAAGTGACGTATTTAAATTTGCTGTTAGAATAATGCAAGATGCATCTGTTAAATGTATAGAAAGTGCTAACTTGAGTATACAAGATGTAGATTACCTTATACCACACCAAGCTAATATAAGAATAATAGAAGCTTCAGCAAAAAGATTAAACTTAAGTATGGATAAAGTATATGTGAACTTAGATAGATATGGAAACATGTCAGCAGCATCAATTCCAGTAGCTCTAGATGAAGCCTATAGAGAAGGAAAAATTAAAAAAGGCGATAATGTAGTTCTAGTAGGATTCGGAGGCGGATTGACATGGGGAGCTTCTTTAGTTAGATGGAGTATATAAGGAGGAAATTATGAAGGATTTATGTGAATTATTAAATATAAAATACCCTATAATCCAAGGTGGAATGGCTTGGGTAGCAACTGCTGAATTAGCAGCAGGAGTATCAAATGCTGGAGGATTAGGAATAATTGCAGCAGGAAATGCACCAAAAGAAGTAATAAAAGAGCAAATAAAAAAGTGTAGAGAATTAACAGATAAACCATTTGGAGTTAATGTTATGCTATTATCTCCGTTTGTAGAGGAGATAATGGATTTAATAGTAGAAGAAAGAGTAGAAGTAATAACTACAGGAGCTGGAAATCCAGCGAAATATATAGAGCGATTAAAAGAAGTAAATACAAAGATTATACCCGTAGTTCCAACTATTGCACTAGCAAAAAGAATGGAAAAGCATGGTGCAGATGCAGTAATAGTTGAAGGAACAGAAGCAGGAGGACATATAGGTGAGCTAACAACAATGGTTCTAACTCCTCAAGTTGTAGATAATGTAAATATTCCTGTAATTGCGGCAGGAGGAATTGCTGATGGTAAAGGATTGGCAGCAGCACTATGCTTAGGGGCTAGTGGTGTGCAAATAGGAACAAGATTTATTTGTAGTGATGAATGTATAGCTCATGAAAACTATAAAAATCTTATTTTAAAATCAAGAGACAGAGATGCTATAGTTACAGGAAGAAGTACTGGGCATCCGGTTAGAACATTAAAAAATAAATTAGCTAAAGATATTTTAAATATGGAAAAAGAAGGAGCTAATCCTTTAGATATAGATCAAAAAGGTGTAGGGTCATTAAGAATGGCAGTTGTAAATGGAGATGTAGACAATGGATCATTTATGGCAGGCCAAATAGCATCTTATATAAATGATGTGAAGCTTTGCAAACAAATAATAGAAGATATAATGGAAGAATCAAAATCTATATTATCTAAAATAAATAAAAAATTGGAGGTATAGTATGGGTAAGGTTGCATTAGTATTTCCTGGTCAAGGAGCTCAATATGTAGGTATGGCAAATGATATATATAATAATGATGACATAGCTAAAAAGATTATTGATGAAGCAGAAAGATCAGTTGGAATAAATTTAAAAAAGATAATGTTTGAAGGTAGTGATGAAGAACTAGCTAAAACAGAAAATACTCAACCAGCTATAGTTACTCATAGTATAGCACTATTTGAAAGTTTAAAAGATAAGATAGATTTGAAATATGATGCATGCTTAGGACTATCACTAGGAGAATATAGTGCTTTAGTAGCAGCAGATGCAATGGATTTTAATGATGCTGTAGCAGTAGTTAAAAAAAGAGGAAAGTATATGCAAGAAAGTGTACCTTTAGGAAAGGGAACTATGGCAGCTATACTAGGGTTAGATAGAGAAAAAGTAAATGAGGTTATAGAACAAGTTGATAATGGAATAATAGAGGTTGCAAACTATAACTCTCCAGGTCAAATTGTAATATCAGGGGAGACAGGTACGGTAAAAGATAGTATAAGTTTATTTAAAGAAAACGGAGCAAAAAAAGCCGTTGTGTTAAATGTAAGTGCACCTTTTCATTCATCTATGTTAGAACCCGCTGGATTAAAGCTAAAAAAAGAATTAGATGAAATTAAACTAAGAAAATGTAAGGTATCTGTAATTTCAAATGTAAATGCAGATTATTATACAGATAACTATAAAGATCTTTTAGTTAGTCAAGTGAGCTCATCTGTTTTATGGGAAGATTCAATAGAAAAACTGATAAATGAAGGATTTGATACATTTATAGAAATCGGACCAGGAAAAGTGCTAAAAGGATTTATAAATAAAATTTCCAAAAAGAATAAAGTTGATACTAAAGTTTATAACATTGATAATATGGAATCTATGAATGACTTTGTTGAGGCTTATAAAAGAGGTGAAATATAATGGTTAACTTACAAGATAAAGTAGCAATTGTAACTGGAGGATCTAGAGGTATAGGTAAAGCTATAGCTAAAAAACTAGCATCACAAAAAGCAAATGTTGTAATAAACTATACATCAAATGAAGAACATGCTTTAAAAACTAAAGAAGAAATAGAATCATATGGTGTTAAAAGTATGATAGTAAAATGTGATGTATCTAAAAGTAGCGAAGTTGACAATATGATAGAGTCTGTAGTTAAAGAGTTTGGAAAAGTAGATATATTAGTAAATAATGCTGGTATAACAAAAGATGGACTTTTAATGAGAATGAAAGAAGATGACTTTGACAAAGTTATCGATATAAACCTAAAAGGTGTTTTCAACTGCACAAAAGCAGCTACTAAATATATGATGAAAAAAAGATATGGGAAAATAATAAACATATCATCTGTAGTTGGAATAATAGGAAATCCAGGGCAAGCAAACTACTGTGCATCTAAAGCAGGTGTAATAGGCCTTACAAAATCAAGTGCTAGAGAATTGGCATCAAGAAACATAAGTGTAAATGCTATAGCTCCAGGATTTATAGATACAGATATGACTAGTGTTTTAAATGAAGATTTAAAATCTAATATGTTAAAAAACATTCCGCAAAATAGATTTGGAGAGCCTGATGATGTAGCTAATGCAGTATTGTTTTTAGCAAGTGACATGGCAAGTTATATAACAGGCCAGGTTATAAATGTAGATGGTGGAATGGTAATGCAATAAAAAAGTAAAAATATAAGTTTAAATAAAATTTAGGAGGAATTAAATTATGTTTGAAAAAGTTGTAGAAATAATAAAGGATCAATTAGGAATAGACAATAAAGAAGTAACTATGGAGACTTCATTAATGAAAGATTTAGAAGCAGATTCATTAGACGCTGTTGAAATAATGATGGCTCTTGAAGATGAATTTTCAATAGAAATACCAGACACAGAAGCAGAAAAGTTCGTATGCATAGGAGATATAGTTAAATATATAGAAGCAAACAAATAGTGGAGGAAATGTTATGAAAAGAAGAGTTGTTATAACTGGATTAGGTTGTGTTACTCCAGTTGGAACAGGAAAAGAAACATTTTGGACCAACATAAAAGATGGAGTTTGTGGTATAGATAAAATAACTAGCTTTGACGCATCCTCATTTCAAACACAAATAGCTGGAGAAGTAAAAGATTTTAATCCAGAAGATTATATAAATAAAAAAGAATTAAAAAGAATGGATAGATTTACTCATTTTGCCATAGCATCTTCGCAAATGGCAGTAAAAGATGCAAATCTTGATTTAGACAAAGTAGATAGCGAAAAATGGGAGTTATAATAGGTTCTGGTATAGGAGGAGTTGCTACAATAGAAGAGCAACACAAAATTTTACTAGAAAAAGGAAATAGAAGAGTTAGTCCATTTTTCGTGCCTATGATGATTTCTAACATGGCAGCAGGCCAAGTATCTATTGCATTAGGAGCAAAAGGACCAAATACTAATGTATCTACTGCTTGTGCATCGGGGTCTCATGCTATAGGAGACGCATTTAAAGCTATACAAAGAGGCGATGCAGATATAATGGTAGCAGGAGGAAGTGAAGCTGGTGTTACACCACTTTCATTTGCAGGTTTCTGTAATATGAAGGCAATGTCTACTAGAAATGATGACCCAAAAACTGCTTCAAGACCATTTGATAAAGATAGAGATGGATTTGTAATGGGAGAAGGGTCAGGTATATTAATACTAGAAGACTTAGATCATGCTATAAAAAGAGGTGCTAAAATTTATGCTGAAATAGTTGGATATGGAGCAACAGCAGATGCATATCACATGACAACTCCAGCAGAAAATGGAGAAGGCGCAGCTAGATCTATAAGCATGGCAATGAAAGATGGAAATATTCCTCTTGATGAAGTTGATTATATAAACGCTCATGGAACGTCTACTTACTATAATGATAAGTTTGAAACAATGGCAATCAAAAGTGTTTTTAAAGACCAAGCATATGAACTTTGCGTATCATCTACAAAGTCTATGACAGGCCATTTATTAGGAGCTGCAGGAGCGGTTGAAGCTATCGTATGTGCTATGGCTATAAGTGATGGATATGTTCCTCCTACTATAAATGTAGAAAACTTAGATGAAGAGTTAGATTTAGATTACGTTGTAAATGAAGGTAAGAAAAGAGATGTTAGATATGCATTATCAAATTCTTTAGGATTTGGGGGACACAATGCAACTTTAGCATTTAAAAAATATGAATAAATAATTATTAAAAGAGTTGCCTAAAATAGACATCTTCTTTTGTTTGTCATAAATATTTAACCTTGAAAATATAATTATATAAACAAAGGAGGACAAGGGCTATGAATAAACTTTCAGATGAAATTTTAAATTCTCTACCGCCTAAGCTAAGAGAAAAAATAATAAATGTACAATATGAAGATCTAAATATAGAAGAAATAAGACTTAGAGTAGAGAAACCATTAATAATAAATTCTAATAATAGAGACTATTTTTATAATAACTCTATGAACAAGCTAGATATAAAAAATTCAAATTCGTATGTTGTAAAAAAAGAAGATATAGAACAGACATTTCAACTTATGTGCAAATATTCAATTCATTCATTTATAGATGACATTAAAAAAGGGTTTATAACATTAAAAGGTGGGCATAGAGTTGGAATAGTTGGAAAGGTAATAATTGAAGATGGACAAGTTAAAAATATAAAGCACATATCATCTTTAAATATAAGGATTTCTAGAGAGGTATTAAATTGCTCTGAAAAAGTATTAAACCACATAATTAAGAGTTCTAATGAAGTAAATAATACTTTAATAATTTCACCACCACAATGTGGTAAAACAACATTACTTAGAGATATAGTTAGAAATTTAAGTAATGGGAACAAAGAAAAAGGGTTTAATGGAATTAAAGTAGCTCTTATAGATGAAAGGAATGAGATTTCAGGATCATATTTAGGAATAGCTCAGATGGACGTTGGAATAAGAACAGACATAATAGAAACATGCCCAAAAGATATAGGGATAATGATGTTACTTAGGGCTATGTCACCTAACTTAATAGTAACGGATGAAATAGGTAGTGAAAAGGAAATAAAAGCTCTGTACACAGCTTTAAATGGGGGAGTTAGCTTAATAACGACAGTACATGGGAATTCCATAGAAGATATAAGGGAAAGAAAGGAATTAAGCAAATTACTTGATAAAGAATTATTCAAAAAAGTAATAATACTTTCGGCTAAAAATGGACCAGGGACAATTGAAAAAATATATGACTTAGAAGAAAAGAGGTGGTATTTTGCAAATTAAAATAGCTCTAATAAGTATTTTAGTAGCATGTAGCTATCTGATTGGAGAATATTTATACAAAGCTTATACAAAAAGGCATAAACAGTTAAATGAGCTCATAAGGATATTAGAGGTAATGAGAATGGACTTATCATTTGGATTGTACACATTGGAAGAAATATTTTATAGGATAGGAGAAAATAAAGAATTTTCACTTGGATCTTTCTTTAAACATATGAGTATAGATCTAAAAGAAGATAATAGCAAAACATTAGAAACTATATTATCAAAGAATGCTGATTTTATGATTAAAGAAAGTTACTTTCAAGATAAGGAGGTAGATGAATTAAAAAAATTAATACTTACTCTTGGAAAAGGAGATGTTTATTCTCAAGAGAGGATGATTGATTTATCTATTGAAAATTTAAAAAAACTCACAACAGAAAGTAAAGAAGATGTAGAGAAAAAAGGTATAGTATACAGAAAACTATCTACTATAATTGGGTTAGTTATAGGGATACTTTTAATATAGGAGGGTTAATATGGATATAACTTTGATTTTTAAAGTTGCAGGGATTGGGTTATTGATATCTGTTTTAAATATGGTTCTTGAGAAGACTGATAGAAAAGATTGGACTACCTTAACAACTCTTGCAGGTGTGATAATTGTTCTTACGATGGTAATAACTGAAATAAATGATCTATTTAATGCAGTTAGAACGATGTTTCAGTTATATTAAGGGGGAGATCTTTTGGATGTAATGAAATTGGTAGGTCTTGCGCTTATATCTACTATATTATGCTTAATTATAAAAAAAGATAGACCAGAAATGGCTATGTTTATAGGGATATTAACAGGAATTATGATTTTACTTTCTGTAACCTATAAATTCAATTTTATAATTGAAAGTATAAATGAATTAGCAAATAAGGCTAACATACCTACTATATATATATCTTTAATAATCAAACTTATAGGAATAGCGTACTTAATGGAGTTTGCTATTCAGATATGTAAAGACTGTGGGGAAGGAAATATTGCAGCTAAGCTTGAATTCGGAGGAAAAATTATAGTTATGACTATGTCATTCCCTATATTAATATCTATTGTTGATATGATTTTAAATTTGATTCCATAGGAGAATGATTACTTATGAAAAATTGTAACTAGTATAATTTTATGTATACTAATGGGGCTAACATTTGCAAATGTTTCATTTGCACAAGAAGAAAATGATAAAAAAGTAAAAGAAAGTGTAGATACATATATAAGTGAACAATTAAATAAAATTAATTTACAAGAAATTCAAAATCAAATAAAAGATGAAAAATTTATAGAAGATGTAGATCTTAAGACATTTATGAAAGATTTAATATCTGGTAAGAAAACAATGCTAGATTTATTTGATAAAGAGGGCCTTAAACTATTCTTATTCGATGAATTGAGAGCAAGTTTAAAAGTTGCATCAATAATATTTGTCTTAGCGCTATTATCATCTATTTTAAAAAGTTTAGATAATTCATTTTCATCTGGAGCAATAAGCCAAGTAACAACCTATATTGTATTTATAGTAATGGTAACTTTAACATTAGTAGGATTTAAAGATGTTTTAAATATATGTAACACCACAATTGATAGCATGATCAATTTGATGCAGATACTAATGCCAATATTAATAACATTTTTAGTGGTAATGGGATTTCCTATGACATCTACTGTTATGACCCCTATATTTATGGGAGGAGTAACATTTATAAATATAGTTTTTAAAAACTTTCTATTTGTGTCAATTACCATAGGGTTTGCAATACTTGTTATAAATAATTTATCTAATAGTATAAAACTTAAAAAATTGGCATCTTTTATAAAGCAAATAAATCTGATAACAATTGGAGCCATATTTACTATATATTTAGCTTTAGTATCTATGCAGGGTATGTATGTTAAGAGTTTAGATGGATTTGCAGTTAAAAGTACTAAGTTTGCGATAGGAAATTTTATACCTGTTGTAGGCGGATTTGTATCAGACTCATTTGATATAATATTATCTTCATCTCAACTTATAAAAAACTTATTTGGAGGAGTGGGGCTAATAATATTAGTAGGGATATGCTTAATTCCTATAATAAAAATCATTTCAATAATATTAGTTTATAAAACCTCAGCAATGATAGTAGAACCAGTTGGAGAAGATAGCATTTCAAACTTTTTAAATGAGATTTCAAATCTTATGGCAATAATGTTAGCATGTATCATAGCTATAACAATAATGTTTTTCGTTACTATAGCAATAGTAGTTTCTATTAGTGTTGTTGCACAGTAAAAGGAGGAATATATGTTAGAGAGTATTAAAGCTTGGATAATAAGTATTTTAATTGCAGCCTTTATAGTTAACATAGTTAATATGATTCTTCCTTCTTCAAAGTTAAAGTCATATATTAATCTAGTTTTAAACTTTATATTTATATTCATTGCTATAAATCCAGTCATTAATTTTTTCAGATGGAACAAGTTTAGAGGACAAATTATTAAAAACATATACGAAATATAATCAACAATATGTTGATAGCATGAATAGTCTAGCTAAAGACACAGGGGGAAAAAGCATAAAGTCTGGGTATGAAGATGGATTAAAAAGCATATTAGAATTAAAACTAGATGAATATGGTTATGAACTTGAAGATATTGAATTAGACGGATCAGATGTAAGTAAAGTTAAGGTTAAAGAAAATAGTAATAAAGAAGAAAAAAGGACGATACAATCTAGTGAGGGTGAAAAGATAAACAAGTATTTAAAGAAAGCTCAAATGATAAAGATACAAAATCAAAAGATGAAGTTAAAAAGAGCTTAGTAGACATACTTGATATATCCGTTGAAAATATAGAAATTGATAAATAGGGGTTGAGAATAGGTATGTTTAAAAACTTAAAGGAAGACGATAAGAAAAAGATATACACTCTAGCCGCGCTGTCGTTTGTGTGTATTATGGGACTAGCTATATTTACAAAAAATCCAGTTGACAAAAAAGACAAAGAAACTTTTGAGGAAAACAAAGATCAAAAGTCTGCACAAGTAGAAGTAAAAAAAGATAATGATTTAGAAAGTCAACTTAAAAATATATTATCTCAAATCGAGGGAGCGGGAGAAGTTGACGTGATGATTACTTTTTCATCTGGGGAACAGATAGAACCAGCATTTAACTCAAATGCTACAAAGGAAGAGACAACTGAAAAAGATGCTCAAGGTGGAGAAAGAACAGTTACTACGTCAAGTGAAAATAAAACAATGATAACTTCAGGAGAAAGTAAGCCTGTAGTTATAAAAACATCAGAGCCAGAAATAAAAGGGGTTATAGTAGTTTCTAGTGGGGCTAGTGACCCAACTGTAAAACAAAGTCTATACTCAGCAGTTCAAACATCACTTCAGGTTTCAGGACACCAAGTTGAAATTTATTCTAAATAGTTAAAAAAATATTCATAATAAAAAAGCTCGTACATATAAATATTACAAGAATATAATTATTAATTAGGGGGAGTATAAATGAAATTTAACAAAAGTATGTTTAAAAGTAGAGGGTTTGTCGTAATGTCATTAACACTTATGTTAGTGGTGGTTGGGACAGTAAATTATAATTTAAGTAAAAAATCTGTATTAGAAGCATCTAAAGAAATGGAAATGTATGAAGACGCTCAATTATCAAAAAATGATGACAAAAAGGATTCGAAAAAAGATGTTAAAGTTGTAGATAGTAAAGACACTATAGTTAATGAAAAAGCTAAAGAAACTAGCAAAGAGATAGAAAAGAAAATGACTTCTGATAAAAACATGAAAAAAGCATCATATGCAGTAGATATGAAAATGAACAGAGAAAAACAAAGAAATGAATTAACAGAAGATTTAAATGAAATAATAAATAATCCATCTACATCAGAAGAAACTAGAAAGCAAGCCTCTAATATGAAATTACAGCTTGTAAAAGATCAAGAATTAGAAATTAAAATAGAAGATTTATTAGGTGCAAAAGGATTTGAAGATTCATTAGTGTACATAAGTGAAGAAACTGTTAATGTAGTAGTAAACAAAGAATTGCAACAAAAAGATGCAGCTAAAATATTCGATTTAGTTGCAAATGAGTCAAAAGTTAACTATGATAATATAAAACTTATGAGCAGTAATTCTAAATAAGTATAAATGCCTCAGTTATACTGGGGCTTTTTTATGTGGAGAAATAAATGAGTGACATAAATACTAGATTAAGCAAATCGAACTTTTTATTGCAAATTAAAGCTCTATTTGGTATTATTATATAATAAAATAGTTTATATAGGGATGTGATATATGATGGAAAATAATAACTTTGGACAAGTTAAGATATCAAATGATGTCATCGCTACTATAGCAGGATTAGCAGCTATTGAAGTAGAAGGAGTAGGAACTACATCGACATTCACAGATAAATTACTAAAGAATAATGGTGTTAAGATACAAATAGAGGAAGACGAAGTTATCCTAGATGTTATGATAATAATTGATTATGGAATATCTATACCTGATATAGCTTTTAAAGTACAGGAAAATGTAAAAAATACAGTTGAAACAATGACTGGATTAAAAGTTTCTCAAGTTAATATACATGTTCAAGGAATCAACTTTAAAAAAGAAAAAGTTGATAAGGCAGAAGCAAAGTAATCATCTACGATAAATTAATATTTCCCTCTGAAAATCAGAGGGTTTTTTTATGAGTAAATATGTATATACTAAATTCAAAGGAGGAATAAGCAAATGAGAAAAGCTAAAATGATAACGACGAGAGAGTATATGATGAAGTTTATATACCAAATAGACATGAATAAAGAGGATTTAACTGATTTAAATGCTAAATTAGAAAACTTCTTAAATGATAACTTTGAATACATAAAGAATAGATACGAGGAATTAAAATTACAATTTTCAGATGAAGCGGACGTTGAATTAGGAGAAACAGATTTAAGTCAGTTTATTGATTTAAAATATAGCAAAGAACTAGTTGAAAGCTTTAACGGAAATAAAGAAAACATAGATTCTTTAATAAATAAATATGCTAAAAACTGGACTATAAATAGAATGGCTAAAGTAGACTTAGCAATACTTAGACTTGCTATTTGTGAAATACTATACATGGCAGAAATGCCTACTAAAGTTTCTATAAATGAAGCGATAGAATTATCTAAGCTTTACTGTGATGACAAATCTCCTAAATTTATAAATGGAATATTAGGAAGTGTTGTAAGTGAAATTGGAGAAAAATAAAAATATAATAATAGGAATAGATACTAGCTGCTATACAACTTCTATAGCAGCTATATCTTTAGAAAAAAGTATAGTGTTTAATAAAAAATCATGTTAAAAGTAAAGAAAGATTCAAAAGGGTTAAGACAAAGCGAAATGGTATTTCAACATGTAAATAATTTGGGGGAAATAAGTGAAGAATTAAAAAATATAATGAACGGATATAATATATGTGCAATATGTGCATCTGAAAAGCCAAGGCCCATAAAAGATTCATATATGCCTGCATTTACAGTAGGATATAATTTGCAAATTATTTAGCAGTATGAATAATATTAATTTATATTCAACAACTCATCAAGAAAATCATATTGAAGCCAGCTTGTATGAAAAAAAATTAAAACGTAATAAATTTATTTCTGTTCATATGTCCGGAGGAACAACAGAAATATTATTAGTTGAAAAAATAATGATGACTCAAACATTACAATAATAGGTGGAAGTAAAGATATAAGTTTTGGGCAATTAATAGATAGATTAGGTGTTCAATTAGGGTATGAATTTCCATGTGGAAAATATATAGATAAAAATGCTTCAGAATGTAATCAAAATATAGATGTAGGAATAAAGACATCTGTAAAAGATGGGTATATGAATCTATCTGGAATAGAAAATCAAATCACTAAGCTGAAAAATGATTTTGATGAAAAATATATATCTAAGTCACTAATGGACTCGATAGTGAGAAGTTTGTATAAAGCGCTTAAATTTTTATGTAAAGAGTATGATATAAGCGAAGTTGTATTTGCTGGAGGGGTTGCATCAAGCAAATATATAAAAAAAGCTTAAGTCAAAAACTATATAAAGATAAAGTAACAAGCTTTTTACAAAACCTGAATATAGCACAGATAATGCATTAGGTTGTGCACTTATAGGATTAAATAAATTTATAGGAGAATAGCTATGAAATTAAGAGCTTTAGATGTAAGTGAAGTTAATTCATACGTAAAAAGAATCTTAACTAATGATGCAGTTTTATATAACTTAAAAGTAAAAGGTGAAATTTCAAATTTTAAAGTTCATAGTAGCAAAAATGTATATCTGACCCTGAAAGATAAATCATCTAAAATAAACTGCGTAATTTTCAAAAACAATTATGATAGTTCACTAAACTTAGAAGATGGGATGAAGATTATAGCAACAGGATATATATCTGTGTACGAAAGAGATGGATCATATCAATTATATATAGAAAATGTAGAATTAGATGGAGTTGGAAATTTGTATATAGAA
This sequence comes from Paraclostridium sp. AKS73, assembly GCF_025671395.1. NCBI lineage: Bacteria > Bacillati > Bacillota > Clostridia > Peptostreptococcales > Peptostreptococcaceae > Paraclostridium > Paraclostridium sp. AKS73. The sequence continues at coordinate 154,365 of NZ_JAIXHU010000001.1, forward strand.
TTTCTAAAATTAAAAGAAAAGCTAGAAAAAGAAGGATTATTTGACTATAGATATAAAAAGACTATACCTAAAATGCCTAAAAACATAGGTATAATAACATCTGAGACAGGAGCAGTTATAAAAGATATAATTAATGTTGTAAAGCGTAGGTATCCAAAAGTAAATATAAAGCTTTATTCTGTTTCAGTTCAAGGAAAAAACTCTTCTGAACAGATATGTGAAGGAATTAAATTTTTTAATAATGCTAATAATGTAGATACAATAATACTTGGAAGAGGTGGGGGATCCATAGAGGAATTATGGTCTTTTAATGAAGAGAGCGTTGCAAGAGAAATTTTTAGTTCGCACATACCTATAATTTCAGCTGTAGGACATGAGACAGACTTTACAATAGCTGACTTTGTGGCTGATATGAGGGCACCTACGCCATCTGCAGCTGCAGAAATAGCAACCCCAAAATTAGATGATTTATTATACAAGTTAAAAAACTCTAAAGATAGATTAGATAAGGCTCTTATAAATCAATCTAAGCTAGATAAAAATAAATTAAATAATGTTTATGATAGATTAAATACTATTGTTAAGTCCTATATAATAAGAGATAAAATTATACAAATCGATATAATATATGATAAAATAACTAATGAGATTAATGATGTAGTAAAACTTAAAAAAGGAAGTTTAGATAGTAGTGGATCTCTTTTGCATAGCTTAAGTCCACTTGCTACATTAGATAGAGGGTACAGTATAGTACAAAAGGATAAAACTACTATAAATACAATAAATAGCCTAAAAGAAAAGGATAGTATAGCAATTAAATTTAAAGATGGTACAGCTGACTGTATAATTGAAAAAATTAAAGATTAAAGAGGTATAAAAATGAATTTATCTTATGAAGAAGCTTATCAAAGACTGGAAGAAATTTTAAATAAATTGGAGTCTGGAACTACAAGCTTAGATGACTCTCTTAATTTATATGAAGAGGGAATAAAACTTTATAGTCATTGTAATAAATTATTGGATGAAGCAAATTTAAAAATAGATAAATTTAGCAAAGATGGGAAAGAGGTACCCTTTAGTATAGAGGAGGAGTAGTTATGAATTTTAAAGAAGAATTAAAAAATAGAGTTGCAAATATAGAAGATTTATTAAATGATTATATGCCTAAAGTTGAAGGATATCAAAAAACTATATTTGACTCAATGAATTATAGTTTAAAAGCTGGAGGAAAAAGACTAAGACCAATACTTACATTAGAAGCTTGTAAACTAGTTGGGGGAAATGAAAAAGATGCATATCCATTCGCTGTAGCTATAGAAATGATACATACATATTCTTTAATACATGATGATCTTCCAGCTCTTGATAATGATGATCTTAGAAGAGGAAGAAAAACTAATCATAAAGTATATGGAGAAGCTATGGCTATTTTAGCAGGAGATGGACTTTTAAACTATGCTTATGAAATAATGCTTAGAGAGTCTTTAAGTAAAGGTGAACCAGAAAAATATTTAAAAGCTATAAATGAAATCGCTAAAGCTTCTGGGATATATGGTATGATTGGTGGACAAGTTGTTGATATTGAAAGTGAAGGTAAATCAATAGATATGGAAAAACTTGACTTTATACATATGAATAAGACAGCGGCAATAATCATTGGATGTATGAGAGCAGGAGCTATAATTGGTGGAGCAAGTGAAGAAGAGTTAGAAAATGTAACTAAATATGCAAAAAACATAGGGTTATCATTCCAAATAGTTGATGATATATTAGATATTGTTGGAGATGAGGCTAAACTTGGCAAAAAAGTAGGAAGTGATATAGATAATGAAAAATCTACTTATCCATCACTTATAGGACTTGAAAAGTCAAAAGAAACTGCTAATAAATTAATAGCAGAAGCTAAAATGAGTATTGATTATATAAATAAAGATAGTGAGTTTTTAAACAACTTAGCTGATTATATAGTAGATAGAGAGTATTAAGGAGGAACGATGAGCTTTATTTCAGAAATTTTTAGCAACAAAGTGTTGCTTATAAGTATGTTTGCTTGTTTCTTGGCACAACTTTTTAAGATTTTTACAGGAGATCAAAAAAAGATTCAAATATCTAGGATATTTACTTCTGGGGGTATGCCAAGTTCTCATAGTTCTTTTGTTACATCCTTATCTACATTAGTAGGAATGGAGTATGGATTTAATTCAACAGAATTCGCGGTAGTTGCAGTGTTTTCTATGATAATAATGTATGATGCATCTGGAGTAAGACGTGCAGTTGGAAAGCAAGCAGTAATATTAAATCAAATTGTAGATGATTTACAGCATAAAAAGCATATTGAACAAAAAAAATTAAAGGAATTAGTAGGACATACGCCAGTAGAAGTTTTTTCGGCGCTATTTTAGGAATTATTACAGCATTGGTATTTAGTTAAAGTACTAATGCTAAAAACTACTTAGATAAAAGGTGAGAAAGTTATGTATAATTATTTAAATAATGTAAATTCTCCTAAAGATATAAAAAAAATGAGCACTAAAGAGCTAGATTTATTAGCTAAAGACATAAGAAAATTTTTAGTGAGATCAGTTTCTAAGACAGGTGGACATTTAGCATCTAATTTAGGTGTTGTAGAGCTTACTTTAGCACTACACAAAGTATTTAATAGTCCAAAGGACAAATTTATATGGGATGTAGGACACCAGGCTTATGTTCACAAGATACTTACAGGAAGAAAAGATCAATTTGACACATTGAGACAATTTAATGGGTTAAGTGGATTTCCTAAAGAATGTGAAAGCGAACATGATATATTTGATACAGGGCATAGTAGTACATCTATATCTGTAGGAAGTGGAATTGCATGTGCTAGAGATATAAAAGGTGAAGATTTTTCTGTAGTATCTATAATTGGAGATGGATCTATAACAGGTGGAATGGCTTTAGAAGCTCTTAACCATCTAGGATACATAAATACTAATATGATAGTAATATTAAATGACAATGAAATGTCTATAGATGAAAATGTTGGAGGAATGTCTAAACATTTATCAGCTATTATAAAAAATTCAACTGTAAACAAGGTTAAAGATGAAGTTGAAAAAATATTAAGTGTTACTCCTGGAGGAAATATACTATCTAAAACGGCAAGCAAAGTAAAAGATAGTATAAAGGGGAATTTTACATTGCAAGAATGTGCTTTTTTTGATTCTTTAGGAATAACTTATGTAGGACCTATAGATGGACATGATATAGATGAAATAGTAAAAACATTAGAAAAAGCAAAACAACAAAATGGTCCTATATTACTTCATGTAATAACAAAAAAAGGTAAAGGTTATAAGTTTGCAGAAGATGAGCCTCATAAATACCACGGAGTTTCTAAGTTTGATATAAAAACTGGATTAAAGCCATCTTCATCAAAGAGTATATCTTCAGTAGTAGGAGAAAAGTTGATAGATCTTGCAACTAAAGATGAAAATGTCGTTGCTATAACAGCTGCAATGCCATCAGGAACAGGTTTAAATAAGTTTTCTGAAATATATCCAAATAGATATTATGATGTTGGAATTGCAGAACAGCATGCAGTGACATTTAGTTCAGGACTAGCAAAAGCTGGAATGAAACCATATTTTGCAGTATACTCATCTTTCTTGCAAAGAGCATATGATCAGGTAATACATGATATTGCTATAACTAGTAAGAATGTAACATTACTTATAGATAGAGCGGGGCTTGTAGGTAATGATGGAGAAACACATCATGGAATATTTGATTTAAGCTATTTAAATAATGTACCTAACATGACTGTAATGGCTCCTAAAGATACAAAGGAATTAGAACTAATGATGGACTTATCGTTAGAAATAGAAGGACCTATGGCTATTAGATATCCAAGAGGAAGTAGTTACTTTGTGGATAAGGGTGAGTACAAACCTATAAAAGTTGGAACTTATGAATTGTTAACTGAAGGTAAAGACATTGCTATATTAGCAATAGGTAATATGGTTAAACAGTCAATGGAAGCAGTAAATATATTAAATAAATCAGGCATAAATCCGACTTTAGTTAATGCAAGATTTTTAAAACCTATAGATGAAAAACTAATAATTGATTTAGTAAAAAATCATAAATATATTGTTACTGTAGAGGACAATGTACTTACTGGAGGATTTGGAAGTAGGATAAATAAATTTATTATAGACAATAAACTTGATAATGAGGTTATAAATATTGGTATTAAAGATGAATTTATTCCTCATGGTGATGTAAACATATTATATGAACAATGTGGAATCTCATCTTCAGGTATAGCTCAACAAATTGAGAGTTTATTAAGATAGAAAGGTAATTTATATGAAAAAAAGAATAGATGTATTACTTGTTGAACAAGGATATTTTGACAGTAGAGAAAGAGCTAAAAAAGCTATAATGGCTGGGTTAGTATTCGTAGACAATCAAAGATGTGATAAGGCTGGCTCAGAGGTTAAAGAAGATAGTAAAATAGAAGTAAAAGGGAATCCTATACCGTATGTTAGTAGGGGTGGGCTAAAGCTTGAAAAGGCAATGAAAAACTTTGACATAACATTAGAAAATAAAGTCTGTTTAGATATAGGAGCATCAACAGGTGGATTTACTGACTGTATGCTTCAAAATGGAGCGAAAAAAGTATTTTCGATAGATGTAGGATATGGACAACTCGCTTGGAAACTTAGACAAGACGATAGAGTTATATGTATGGAGAGAACAAATATAAGACATGTAACTATAGAAGATACTAAAGAATTTGGACAATTTGCATCAATAGATGTTTCTTTTATATCTCTTAAATTAGTTTTACCAAAAGCGAAAGAATTATTAGATCCAAGTGGACAAGTAGTAGCATTAATAAAACCTCAATTTGAAGCCGGAAGAGAAAAGGTTGGTAAAAAAGGTGTAGTAAGAGAAAGATCTACACATATAGAAGTTATAGAAAAAATAGCAGATTTTGCAGCAGAAAGCGGGTTTGCAATATTAGGATTAGATTACTCTCCTATAAAAGGACCTGAAGGTAACATTGAATATTTAATTCATTTAAAAAACTCTAATGAAGGTTATGAATATAATAAAGAAGAGTTTAAAATAACTATAGATAAAGTTGTAGATAATTCACATAATTTAATGTAATAAAGAGGGGGATTTAAATTGATCCTTGAATTATATATGAAAAACTGTGCATTAATAGAGGAACTAAGGCTAGATATAGACAAGAATCTAAACATATTAACTGGAGAAACTGGATCAGGTAAATCTATAATAATAGGAGCCTTAGGTTTATGTCTAGGTGGAAAATATGATAGATCCTTTTTAAGAAAAGGCACAGAAAAAGGCTTAGTAGAAGCTTTATTTGATGTTAATAATCAAAAACTTAAAGAGAAGCTACTAGAAAATGGAATAGATATAGAAGAGGATAATCAAATAATAATAAGTAAAGAAATATTTAATGATGGAAAAAGTATATCAAGAATAAATGGAAGAAATGTAAAAGTATCATTTTTAAAAGAAATTTCTAACTATTTAATTGATATACATGGACAGCATCAAAATCAAGTTTTATTTGATAAAGATACTCATATTGACTTTTTAGACTTATTTGGAGAAGAACTCTTATATGAATCTAAAAGTGATTATGAAAAGACATATATTGAATACAATGAAGTAAAAAAGGCTTTAAATGTACTAACGGAAAATAAAGATGATATGCAAATTCAAAGAGAGATAGACTTGATAAAATTTCAAATAAATGAAATAGAATCAGCAAATTTAAATGAAAATGAATATGAAGATTTATTAAAACAAAGAGACGTCTATAGAAACGGTGAAAAGATTTTTACTAACTTAAATAATGCATATTTAAATTTATATGATGGAAGTATAAATTCTGTAGATCTTATATCTAAATCACTAGGTGATTTAGGTGCCATAGCTCAATATGATGAAAAATTAAATGATTATAATGATACAATAGAGCGAATAATGTATGAGCTTCAAGATATATCTAGAGACATTAGAAGTTATAAAGAAAATATTGATTTTTCACCTTATGAATTAGAACAAATAGAGCAGAGAGTGGATGAAATAAATACTCTTAGAAGAAAATACGGAGATACAATAGAAAAAATTCTAGTATATAAAGATAAAATAAATGAAAGATTAGATGAAATTTTAAATAGAGATGAAAAGGTTGAAGAGTTAAAATTAAAGCTTAAAAAAGTTGAAGATGTTTTAGAAATTAAAGCTGAAAAATTAACTCAGAAAAGAAAAGAAGTAGCAAGAAACCTTCAAGAAAAACTATTGTATGAGCTTAAAAGCTTAAACATGAAAAATGTAGTATTTGAAGTATCGTTTGGAAAATCTACATTTAATACAAAAGGACAAGATGATATAGAATTTATGATTTCATTTAACCTAGGAGAAGATATAAAGCCTATATATAAGGTAGCATCAGGTGGAGAAATGTCTAGATTTATGCTAGCGTTTAAGACGATTTTAGCAGACATAGATGAAATAGACACTCTTGTATTTGATGAAATAGATACAGGTATAAGTGGTATAGCAGCTCAGATTGTTGGAGAAAAATTATCATTGATAGCTAAGAAAAAGCAAATAATTTGTATAACACATTTACCACAAATTGCAGCAAATGCAGATACTCACTATTGCATTGAGAAAAAGACATCTAATGAAAGAACATTTACTGTTATAAGTAGACTTGATGATAATGAACGAAAAGATGAAATAGCAAGACTTATAGCAGGAAGTAATATAACTGAAAAAACAATGGAACATGCTAGTGAAATAATAGAACTGGCAAAAAAAGTACCTAATTAATTAGGTGTCTTTTTCGTAAAATTATATTTGGATTAAGTTGGATAAAAATAAATAAAGAATGGAACTATATGTATATAAATTTATGAAGGGACGATATAAAATGAGAAAAATATATATAGTTTTATCTTTAGTCTTAATAATACCTATATTTATATTGGGAATATCGAAGTCAGAAAATAAAAGAGAAACAAGGTATTTAGTTCCACTTGGTAATGTGGTAGGCATAAGAGCTAACACAGATGGAATGTTAGTATTAGATAATGAAGATTCAAGTGTTGATTATATAGATGGAGTGGAAGCTGGAGATAATATAATAAGTATAAATGGAATTAATGTATATAGTAGTAAAGATGTAAAAAAGATTTTAAGTAACTATAATAAAGCTTTAGTTGAGATAATAATTGACAGGGATGGAGAGCGAATATCAAAGCAAGTTCCAGTTAAAAAAGAAAATAGCGAATATAAACTTGGAATTTGGATTAGAGATAAAATTTCTGGAATAGGAACTATGACATTTTATAACCCGAAAAACAATACATTTTCGGCATTAGGACATCCAATAAAAGATGTAGATACAAATGAACTGATAAAAGTTAAGAGTGGAAATATATATAATGCTGAAGACATTTCGATTGAAAAGGGAGGAGTTAAACATGTGGGGCAAATAAAAGCTGAATTTGATGGCGATAAATCTATAGGGAATTTTAAGAAAAATAACAGTTTTGGAATAAGTGGCAATTTAACGACATATGATAATGAAGGAAAAGAAAAAATGTTAGAAGTTGGTGACAGTAAAGATATAAAGCTTGGACCAGCAATAATTTTATTTCAAAATAAAGATGGAAAATAGGTAAATATCAAATAAACATAAAAAATAAATAATAATAATACAAAAAGATGATAAAGATATGGTGATTGAAGTAGTAGATAAGAGATTGATAAATTATACTGGAGGTATAGTTCAAGGAATGAGTGGAGCACCTATAATACAAAATGATAAAATAATTGGAGCTGTGACGCATGTTTTTATAGATAACTCTAAAATAGGATATGGAATTTTTATAGATAAGATGATAATATAAGTATATATATAAAAATAAAAATAAACAGAAGGAATATGAATATTAAATGTCGAATAGGTTATTAGTGAAAAATTAGAAAATATTTAAATAAATTTATAATTCTATGGGGGAAAATTTAATGAGCGAAAAAATAAAAATAGTTTTAGCAGATGATAACAGGGATTTTTGTCAAGTATTAAGAGAGTATTTATCTAATGAGGATGATATTGAAATATTAGGAATTGCAAAGGATGGAATAGAAGCTTTAGATTTAGTTTCAAGAACACAACCAGATGTATTAGTTTTAGATGTTATAATGCCACATCTTGATGGGTTAGGGGTAATTGAAAAATTAAATTCTATGAACTTACCTAAAATGCCTAAGATAATAGTATTATCTGCAGTAGGTCAAGATAAAATAACACAAAGTGCCATAAACTTAGGAGCAGACTATTACATAGTTAAACCTTTTGACTTTGTAATATTTATAAATAGAATAAGAGGATTAGTTTCAAATAAAAATACAGTAGTAGATTCTAATTCAAGATCAAATAATAATATGGATATAAAAATGACTAAAACTGATTTCGTGAAAAATGTAGGAAATATAGAAACTGAAATAACAAATATAATACACGAAATAGGAGTTCCAGCACATATAAAAGGATATTTATATTTAAGAGAAGCTATAAAGATGGTTATAGACAATGTTGAATTATTAGGGGCAGTAACAAAGGAATTATACCCAAGTATAGCTAAAAAGTTTAACACAACTCCAAGTAGGGTTGAAAGAGCTATAAGACATGCAATAGAAGTTGCATGGAGCAGAGGTAAGGTTGATACTATAAATCAATTATTTGGATATACAGTTCATAATACAAAGGAAAACCAACAAACTCTGAGTTTATAGCGATGATTGCGGATAAATTAAGATTAGAACACAGCATGGTTAAATAATAAATTATGAAAAACAAAGTCTTCATAAATTGAAGGCTTTATTTTTTTGTGTAAATGTATAAAATATATAGTAGTTTACTAAATTGAGGTGAAATGATGAAAATAGATATGCCAATTGATGTGAAAGATATAATAAATGATATATATATAAATGGATATGAAGCTTATATAGTAGGCGGATGTGTAAGAGATTCAATTGTAGGAATAAAACCTAACGATTACGATATAACTACAAATGCAAAACCTGAAGATACAATCAGGATTTTTAAAAATTATAGAGTAATTGAAACTGGAATAAAGCATGGAACAATAACTTTAATAAAAAATAAAAATGAATATGAAATTACAACATATAGAATTGATGGAACGTACAATGATAACCGAAGACCTGAATCTGTAGAATTTACAAGTGATATAGTACAAGATTTAAAAAGACGTGATTTTACCATAAATTCTATTGCCTATAATCATAAAGTAGGAATAGTTGATGCATTTAATGGGATAGAGGATATAAATAAAAAATAATAAGAACAGTAGGAGATGCAGATGAAAGATTTAAAGAAGATGGGCTTAGAATAATAAGAGCTGTTAGATTTAGTTCTAAGCTTAATTTCGAAATAGATAATAAAACATTGGAAAGCATTTATAAAAATATAAAATTGATAAAAAATATAAGCTCAGAAAGAATACAAGAGGAATTAAATAAAATTCTACTTAGTGATTATCCTGAAAAAATATATATACTTTATGATGCAAATTTGTTTGATATATTTAAAATAAAAAATGTAAAAATGAACAAAAACGATTTAATTAAACTTAAGTCGAGTAAAAAAGATTTAGTAATAAGATTAAGTATATTTATATATATTCTAGGGGACATTAACGAAAGCAAAAAAATATTGGATTTATTAAGATATTCTAACAAAATAAAAAGTCAATGCATTACAATTTTAGATAATTTAGATAATAAAATAATCGATGATAAAATAGCTATAAAGATTTATTTAAAGGAAATAGGACATGAAAGTCTAAATTATTTATTATATGTAAAAAAAGTATTGGATATCGAATTTGAAAAGAAATATTATGATAAAATAAATAATTTAATTAAAGAAATTGATTTAAATAAAGAGTGTTATTCATTAAAAGAATTAGCACTAAATGGAAGGGATTTAAATGCTTTAGGCTATAAAGGAAAGGAAATAGGTGAAAAATTAAATTTTTTACTATATAATGTGATTGAAAATCCTAATATAAACAATAAAACAGATTTAATTAATATTATAAATAGCTTATAAGAAGCAAGCACAATTTTAATTATTTAAATTGTTGTAAAATAATGCTATAATGTAATGTGATTTCAAAAACGAAAATTGGAGGTTTTAAGTATGAGAGTCGAAGCCCCTATTAAGGTAGACAGAAAAACAAAAAGGCTTGCAAAGCGACTTACTGGCGGAGAAATAGCAGTTATAAATCATAAAGATGTAGATGAAGTTGCTGCAAATTCATTAGTAGAGGGAAAGATAAAACTTGTTATAAATGCATCTCAATCTATAAGTGGTAGATACCCAAATAAAGGACCTGGAATACTTGTAGATAAAAATATACTTATTGTAGACAATGTAGGTGAAGAGCTATTCAACAACTTACAGGAGGGGCAAATAATAGAAGTTATAGATGGAAAAATCTATAGAGATGGAGAATTATTAGGCCAAGGAGAAGTATTAGATAAAGACGAAGTTGATAACAAGATAAGATTGGCATATGAAAATTTGGCTGTAGAGTTGGATAGATTTATAGATAATACTATAGATTATGCTAAAAAAGAAAAAGGACTTATTCTTGGAGAAGTTGAAATACCAAAAGTAAGTACAGACTACAAGAATAGACATGTATTGATAGTTGTTAGAGGTCAAGACTATAAGCAAGACTTAAGCACAATATTATCGTACATAGAAGAAATGAAACCTATATTAGTAGGTGTAGATGGTGGAGCTGACGCTTTACTAGAGTTTGGATATACTCCAGACGTAATTGTAGGAGATATGGATAGTGTAAGTGATGAGGCTTTACAAAAAGCAAAAGAAATAGTTGTTCATGCATACACAGACGGAAGAGCACCTGGACTTAAGAGAGTACAAGACTTAGGATTGGAAGCTGTGGTATTTCCTGCGCCTGGAACAAGTGAGGATATAGCTATGCTTACTGCCTATGAGTATAAGGCTGAGCTTATAGTAGCTGTAGGAACACATTCTAATATGATAGACTTCTTAGAAAAAGGAAGACCTGGTATGGCTAGTACATTTTTAGTTAGACTAAAAATAGGATCAAAGCTAATAGATGCAAAAGGTGTAAACTTATTATATAGAAGTAAATTAAAATTAAAGTATATATGGGCACTTATAGCAACTGCTTTATTCCCAGTTTTAATACTTGCATCATTCTCTCCAAGTGTTCAACAATTTATGCACTTGATGGAATTAAAAATGAGACTATTATTACAGATGTAATTAATTGAGGAGGATTAACATGCATATAAATATGAAGTATTATATAGTAACGATAGGTGCTATATTTATTGCATTAGGAATAGGAATGCTAGTAGGATTTAACTTAAATTATGATCAAGAACTTAGTAAGCAACAAGCTGCTATAATAGATGATTTAGATGCTAAGTTTGAAGACATAAAAACAACAAATGATGAATTAGAAGGTAAACTAGACAAAAAAGAGAGCGAATACAAAAAAATAGTTAATTATTTAAATGAAAATTATTTAGTATTAATAAAAGACCAATTACAAGGTAAAAATGTAGGAATAATATCAACAACAGAAAATTATGATTATACTCAAGATATATCTAAGACAATAACAGATGCAAATGGAAGTGTAGCATATGATATTATTTTAAAATCAGGGTTAACTAATAAAGATAAAATAAAAGAACTTAATAGTGCATTACAATTACAATTAAAAACTGAAAAAGATGTAGTTAATTACATAATGAGTTGTTTAAAAGAAGAAAATGCTATGGATAAACTACAACAATTAGAAAAATTAGAGATGATAAAAATAAATTATTTATCAGATAACTATTTAGACTGTTCTCAAGTTGTTATGGCAAGTGGAGATACAAATGAATCTTCTGATAAGTTTACGAATATAGATAAAACAATAATAGATAAATTAAAAGAAGATGGTAAATATGTAATAGGAACTCAAAAAGTGATGTTAAATTCTCTGATTTAGAAAACTATAAAAAAGATAAAATACCAACTATAAATAATTCACAGCAAGGAACAGGTAAACTATCTTTAGTTTACGCTCTTAGAGATTCTGTAGAAAAAGGAAACTTTGGTATAGGAGATAAAGTAGACTCTATAATACCATTTAAGTAAAAATAAAGGAGATGTAAATATGAATCCTTATGTAAGTATAATAATACCTGCATACAATGAAGAAAATAAAATAAAAGATACTTTACTAGGAGTAGTAGATATTGAAGAAATAAATGAAATAATAGTTGTAGATGATGGTTCAAGTGATAATACTGAAAAAGCAGCTAAATCTATTGTAAATGATAAAATAAAAGTTTTTAAGTTAGATAGAAATAGAGGTAAAGGCTATGCATTAAACTATGGATTAAAAAAAGCTATGGAAAATGCAGACATAATAGGATTTTTAGATGGAGATTTAGGTAGTTCATCAAGTGAAACTATTAAGCTTATAAAACCTGTAATAAATAATGAAGTTGATGTAACAATAGCAAAATTCCCACCTGCTAAGAAAAAAGGTGGGATGGGATTTGTAAAAAGATTAGCTAAAGATTCAGTATTTGAGATGACAGGAGTAGAGTTAGATGCTACTATATCAGGTCAAAGAATATTTAAAAAAGAAGTTTTAGAAAAATTTGATGAAATACCTTTTGGGTATGGAGTTGAAGTTGGAATGACTATAGACATATTAAAATATGGTTATTCTATAAAAGAAATTTTAGTTAATATGACACACAATGAAACAGGAAGAGATTTAAAAGGGTTTATACACAGAGGCAAACAATACTACCATATAAAGAAAATTGCTAATAAGAAGAGAAAAGAATGGAGGTAGTGTTATTGAATGATATTATACTGTATATAATAATGCTACTAGTGGGTATAGTAACAACTTATGTTGTTATGCCATTTTTTAGAAATATGTTGGTGTCGAGTAATGTAATAAGACCAAATTATAAAAAAGATATGATACCTGTAAGTATGGGATTAGTTTTTCTACCTACGATAGTTATAAATAGTATTATTTTAGTATACTTTACAAATAACTATAGCGATTTAGTATATACATTTATGTATATATTTGGACTATTATCTATGTGCTTAGTAGGTATTTTAGATGATATTGTAGGTAATAGAGATGTAAGTGGATTAAAGGGACATTTTAAAAGTTTATTTAAAGGACATCTTACAACGGGTGGATTTAAAGCGTTATTTGGAGGATTTGTAGGTCTTGCTATATCAGTTGCAATATCTAAAAATATAGTTGATATATGTATAAACACTTTAATAATCGCTTTATCTACTAATTTAATGAATTTACTAGATTTAAGACCAGGAAGAGCAATAAAAGTATATTTAGTTATAATTATAACGCTATTATTAACTTTAGTAGGTTATCCTAAAGGTTTAGTTCTTATATTATTACCGAGTGTAATTGTATACTTCTTTGATGATTTAAAAGCTAAAGCTATGATGGGAGATACAGGATCTAATGTATTAGGTATATCTATAGGTATCTTAATTGCTATAGGATACGCTAGACCTATAAGAATTGGATGGTTAGTATTTTTAGTATTTATACATGTACTTACTGAAAAATACTCTTTAACAAAAATAATAGAAAATAATAAGGTTTTAAATTTTATTGATAAGCTAGGAAGGTAATCTTATGATAAGTAAAAGAATTGGAGTAGTTGAATCTATAAAAAGTAAGTCACAAAACTTAGAAGAAATAACTGTAAATATTAATGGGAATATAGAAAAAGCTTATAATTATCCTAAGATGACAGGTAGTGTAGATATAGGTGATGAAGTTGTATTAAATACAACTGCAGTTGAATTAAGTCTTGGTACCGGTGGTTATCACTTTGTAATAACTAATTTAAATAAAATTGAATCTGATATGACTCCGGGTGGTCATATTATGAAATTGAGATATACACCCTTACAGGTTAAAGTAGATTCTGTAGAAGAACAAGATAGTAAACTACATGATAAAATAAATGAGTTTAAAAGCTTAGATAAACTACCTGTTGTAGTTGGAACATTGCATAGTATGCTTACTCCATTTGTAGCATCATACAAAAGACATAACCCAGATAAAAAACTAGTATATATAATGACAGATGGGGCATCACTGCCTATATACTTAAGCAAGAATGTAGAAAATCTAAAAAGTAAAAAATTAATAGATGGCACTATAACTATAGGTAATGCGTTTGGAGGAGACTATGAATGTATAAATATTTATTCAGCATTAATAACTGCAAAAGAAGTTTTAAATGCTGATGCAGTATTTGTAAGTATGGGGCCTGGAATAGCAGGTACAGGAACTAAATATGGTTTTACAGGTATAGAACAAGGTCCGATACTAGATGCTGTTAAAAAGCTAGGAGGAAATCCTATTGCAATTCCGAGAATGAGCTTTGCAGATAAAAGAGATAGACATGTAGGTATAAGTCATCATAGCATAACTGTATTAAACGAAATAGTAAATGTAGGAGTTAATATACCTATAGGACTTAAAGATAAAGAAAAACTAAATTATGTAAATAACCAAATAAAAGAAAATAAATTAGATGAAAAGCACAATATAGCATATATAAATCCAGGCAGTACTTTAGATGATTTAAACTATTTTGGATTAAAAGTTAAAAGTATGGGTAGAAATTATGAACAAGATAGTGAATTCTTTGATGCTGCAAGCAATGCAGCATATTACTTAATGGAGGTTTGTTATGATAATAGAAGAGCAAACAGTAAGTAGTGACAGGATATATACTGGAAAAGTTATAAGTTTAAAAGTAGATACTGTTGAAGTTCCGAAAAAAGGCTATCAAAAAAGAGAAATAATAGAACATCCTGGAGCAGTTGGAATAGTAGCTATAACTGATGATAATAAGGTTTTATTAGTTAGACAATTTAGAAAGGCAATAGAAAAAGCTTTATGGGAAATACCTGCTGGAAAGTTAGAGCAAGGAGAAAGTCCAAAAGACTGTGCTATTAGAGAACTAAAAGAAGAAACTGGATATAGTGCAAATAATATAAAATTAATACATAAATTTTATACATCATCAGGATTTTCTAATCAAAAAATATATGTTTATCTAGCTACAGACTTAGAAAAGGGTGAGTGTTGTCTAGATGAAGATGAATTTTTAGAATTACATGAAGTTAATTTAAATGATGCATATGAAATGATTAATAAAAATGATATAGAAGATGCTAAAACATCTATAGGTCTTTTGCTTGCGAAAGAACTTCTATAATTAGGAATAACCTCCTCTTATCTTGCATAAAAATTATGTAAGAACAAAAGAGGGGGTTGTAGTTTTTGAGAAGAGTACATAGAAGAACCACATTGGATAAAATAAGTAAGGATATGATAATTATATCTAGTTTGTTTATAGTATTTGTTATTTTAGGATCATTGTTAAACAAAATTTTTCCTCAATACACAGAGGTAATAAGTCATAACATAGCCTATACAAATAGTTACTATGATTCAGGAATGAAAATAAGAGAAGTTTTAATGTCAAATTTAAAAATGGACTTAAGTTTATTAGCTGGTATGTCGATATGTACATTAAGCATAATTTTAGCACCTGTAGCTTTAATTATTTTTGCGGTAAAAGGCTTATCGATAGGGTATACTATAAATACTTTCATAATAGCTATGAAGGCTAGTTCATTTAAAATGCTATGTGTGACACTTATTAAATTTTCAGTAGTACTGCCAGGGATGATAATACTAGCACTAATATCATTTAAGTACTTTGAAGAATTTATAAAAAATGTAAGAAAACAAAATAAAACAAACTGTACATATTTAATGAAAAGGTATATAATAAACTCATTTCTTATAATAATGATTAGTGTATCTGCACAAACTATTTTAAATGCTATATCTACAATAACACTAAAAATATTTTAAAGGACTACAATATGCAACTACTAAATGAATATATAGAATATATAAAATCTATAAGAAAGTTAACAGAAAATACAGTTAGCTCTTATTTTATAGATATAAAAAAGTATTTAACATATATAGAAAATAAAAGTATTAACTTATTTGAAACAACAGAAAATGATATAATAAGTTATATAATAGAATTAGAAAAAAATAATGCATCTACAGCTACAATTTCTAGGAGTATATCATCTATAAAGTCTTTTTATGAATATTTATTTTTAAATAGATACATAGAAAGTAATATATCTAAAATATAAAAACCTAAAATAGAAAAAAAAGAAATGGATATTTTAAGTTTAGAAGAAATAGAGGCATTACTAGATTTTCCTGAACCTAAAAATGTAAAAGATATAAGAGACAAAGCTATATTTGAGATTTTATATGGGACAGGTATGAAAGTAACAGAGCTAATAGAGTTAGATTTAGATGATGTTAATTTAGAATTTGATTATATTTGTTGTAAATCAGGAAAAAATCCTAGAGTAATACCTATGTCTAAAACTACAAAAAAATATTTAGATAACTATTTAACTAAGTCAAGAAGCGAGATTTTAAAAACTAACTTCCAGGAAAAGGCTTTATTTACAAACTCTAATGGAACTAGATTTACAAGGCAAGGTCTTTGGAAATTAATAAAGAAACATGCAAAAAGAGCAAATATAAATAAAAGTATAAATCCAACTATTCTTAGAAATTCATTTGCTATACACTTATTAAATCAAGGTGCAAACATAGCTGTAGTCAGCAAAATTTTGGGAAATTCTAATTTATCAAGTTTACAATATTATTTAAATTGTATAGATAAAAATATAAGACAAGAACTAAAGGAAAAACATCCTAGAAAATAAACTAACATTTAGGAGGAAAAATTTTATGAGCAGAGTTATATGGATGATAATTGATAGTGTTGGGATAGGAGCACTTCCTGATTCAGAAAAATTTGGAGATGTAAATGTAAATACTTTAGGTAATATAGTTAAAAACTATAAAGATATAAAGTTACCTAATATGCTGAAATTAGGTTTAGGTAATATAGATGGTATTGATAGCTTAGAAGGTGTTGAAAGCCCTATAGGCGTATTCGGTAGAGCTAGCGAAGTATCTAAAGGTAAGGATACAACAACTGGACACTGGGAGATGACAGGGGTTTTAGTTGAAACACCTTTTAGAACATATGAAAATGGATTCCCAAAAGAAATAATAGATGAATTTGAAAGAAAGACAAATAGAAAAGTTATAGGAAACAAGCCTGCATCTGGAACAGCTATACTAGATGAATTAGGAGAGCAACAAATGAAAACTGGAGAAGTCATAGTATATACTTCTGCAGATAGTGTATTCCAAATTGCAGCACATGAAGAAATAATTCCGTTAGATGAGTTATACAAAATGTGTGAAATAGCAAGAGAAATAATGATGGGTGATAATGCAGTAGCAAGAATAATAGCAAGACCATTTGTTGGACAACCAGGAGCATTTGAAAGAACTTCTAATAGAAGAGATTACTCTTTAAGTCCATTTGAAGATACAGTTTTAGATAATATTAAAAATTCAAACCTAGATGTTATAGGAGTTGGAAAAATAGAAGATATATTTAATAAACAAGGTATAACAGAGGCTATACATACTAAAGATAATATGGATGGAGTAGACCAAACTATAAATTACATGAAGAAAGAAAACAATGGTCTTATATTCACAAATTTAGTTGATTTTGACTCTAAATATGGTCATAGAAGAGATGTTAAAGGATATAAAGAAGCATTAGAGGAATTTGATGCTAGAATACCTGAAATATTAGAAAATATGAAAGATGATGATATATTAATTATAAACTCAGACCATGGTAATGATCCTACATATAAAGGAACTGATCATACAAGAGAGTATATACCTATGTTGATTTATGGTAAAAAGGTTAAAGATGGATTAAATTTAGGAACTAGAAGTAGTTTTGCAGATATAGGAGCTACAGTTGCTGATATACTAAATGTAAAAATGCCTAAACATGGTAATAGTTTTAAAAATGACATTATAAAATAATTATCTAGTTGGAGGAAAAATATGAAAAATTTATATGATAAAATTCAAGAGAGTACAAACTATATAAAATCTAAAATAGAACAAGCTCCAGAAGTAGGGCTTATATTAGGATCGGGATTAGGTGTTTTAGGTGATGAGATAGAAAATCCTGTAAAAATAAAATATGATGAAATACCAAACTTTCCAGTTTCTACAGTAGAAGGTCATAATGGACAATTAGTAATAGGAACTTTACAAGAAAAAACAGTTATAGCTATGCAAGGAAGATTCCATTTTTACGAAGGATACTCAATGGAGAGTGTGACATTTCCTGTAAGAGTTATGAAAGCTCTAGGAGTTAAAACTGTAATAGTTACTAATGCAGCTGGTGGAGCAAATAAAGATTTCAAACCAGGAGATTTAATGATAATAAGAGATCATATAAACTTTAGTGGTCATCATCCACTAATAGGATCTAATGATAATAGATTAGGAGTAAGATTCCCTGATATGTCAACAGCATATACTCCAAAGTATGTAGAATTAGCAAAGGAATGTGCTAAAGATTTAGGAATACAAGTAAGAGAGGGCGTATACACTTTCTTTAGTGGGCCAACTTATGAAACACCTTCAGAAGTTAAATTAGCTCAAATTTTAGGATCAGATGCAGTTGGAATGTCAACTGTTCCAGAAGTTATAGTAGCTAGACATTCAAACTTAGATGTTATAGGTATATCTTGTATAACAAATATGGCAGCAGGAATATTAAATCAACCTTTAAATCATGAAGAAGTTATAGAGACAACACAAAAAGTTAAATCAGAATTTTTAAACTTAGTTAAATCAATAGTTAATAAATTATAAAAATTTAACGTATTCTAAACTATAAAATAATGATACAAAGGAGACTCGTTATGAGAATTTATGACATTATAAAAAAGAAAAGAGATGGAGAAGTATTAACTAAAGAAGAAATAAACTTCTTCGTAGAGAAATACTCTAAAGAAGAGATTCCTGATTATCAGGCATCTGCTCTTTTAATGGCTATATATTTAAACAAAATGTCTAAAGAAGAAACTGCGTTTTTAACAGAAGCTATGATGAACTCAGGTGAAGTTATAGACCTATCAGCTATAAATGGAATTAAAGTGGACAAGCATAGTACAGGTGGTGTAGGAGACAAAACTACAATAGCATTAGCACCGTTAGTTGCTGCATGTAAAGCACCAGTTGCTAAGATGTCAGGAAGAGGTCTAGGGCATACTGGAGGAACATTAGATAAATTAGAAGCTATTCCTGGATTTTCTATAGAAATGGAACCTGAAAAATTTATACAATCAGTTAATAAGCACAATATAGCTGTATGTGGTCAAACTGCATCTATAGCTGTAGCTGATAAAAAAATGTATGCACTTAGAGATGTAACAGCAACAGTTGATAATATATCATTGATTGCAAGTAGTATAATGTGTAAAAAATTAGCATCTGGAGCTGATGCTATAGTGTTAGATGTTAAAACTGGAGACGGTGCATTTATGAAAACTATAGAAGATTCATTTGCACTGGCAAAAGAAATGGTTGATATCGGAGATAATATGAATAGAGAAACTATAGCACTTATAACTGATATGGATGAACCACTAGGATTTGCAGTAGGTAACTCATTAGAAGTTATAGAAGCTATAGAAACTTTAAAAGGAAGAGGGCCTAAAGATTTCGTAATGTTATGTGAAACATTAGGGGCATACATGTTACTATTAGCAAAAGTAGTTGATAATTTTGAAGATGGTAAAACTAAAATTCAAGAAGCTATAACTACTGGAAGTGCACTTGATAAATTAAAAGAATTTATAGAAAATCAAGGTGGAAATAGTAATATAGTTGATGATTACTCTTTATTACCTCAAGCAAACGAAGTAATGGAAATAAAATCTCCAAAAACTGGTTACATAGCAAAAATAGAAGCTGAAGAAGTTGGAGTTTCTGCTATGATGCTAGGTGCAGGCAGAGAAACTAAAGACGATGAACTAGATTTATCAGCTGGGATAGTTTTAACTAAAAAAGTTTCAGACTTTGTAAATGAAGGAGAAACAATCGCATATATGTATTATAATAAATTAGATAAAATTGAAGGAGCAAAAGAGAGATTCTTAAAAGCTTATACAATATCTGATGAAAAAGTAGAGCCAGGAAAATTAGTTTATGGGGTTGTAACTAAAGATAAAACTTTAAAATTCTAATAGATATGATTAAAAAAAGCCTAACGTGTAAAAAATAACGTTAGGCTTTTTATTTAGTTTCGACAATTTTATTGAAAATTTTTATTCTTAGATTTATAATATAAAGGATATAAATATACATAAGGAGTAGATAACCCTATGAATTTTAGAAAGGTAAACTTGAAATAGTAGCTATTATAATAGTAATTATACTAGCTTTAATTGCTGGATATATATATAGTCAAATAGGACCATACAATAAAAGCAGCAAAAAAGAAATAATAGTGGAAATACCTAATGGAGCAACATTAACAGATGTAGCAGATATTTTACAAGAAAATAAATTAATTAAAAATAAAGTTTTGTTTAAAGCTGTAGAAAAGGTAAAACCTAACAAACATGGTGTTAAAGCTGGAACGTATTTACTACGTCAAAGTTATTCAAACTCTAAAATTTTAAGTATACTTACTGATGGAAAAGTTCACAACGATGGGACAAAGGTAACTATACCGGAGGGATTAACTTATAAAGAAGTAATAAAATCTTTAACAGATAAAAAATTAGGAAGTGCTGAAAAATATGAACAATTAATAAATAATCCTAAAGAATTTTATACTGACTTTGCATTTTTGAAAGAATCTGATATAAAGAATCTAGAGGGATTTTTATATCCTGACACTTATTATTTTGAAAAAGAAAGTACAGAAAAAGAAGTTTTATCTGCAATGTTAAAGAGATTTGAACAAGTTTATAATGATAAGTTTAAAGAGAAGCAAAAGGAAATGGGATTAACTCTTCAACAAGTTATAAATTTAGCTTCTATAATAGAAAAAGAAGCTGTTGTAGATGAAGATAGACCTATAATTGCTAGTGTTTTTTACAACAGATTAAAAATAGGAATGCCTCTTCAGTCAGATGCTACTCTACAATACGCATTTGATAAAAGAAAAGAAAGAGTAATGTATAAGGATTTAAAAGTTGATTCTCCTTACAATTCTTATTTAAATAAAGGATTACCACCTACTCCTATATGCAGTCCAGGAGTTAAGTCTATAGAAGCTGCACTATATCCATCTAATACGGATTATCTATATTTTGTAGCAACTGTAGGAGGAAAGAATAATTACAGTAAAACATATAAAGAACACTTAAAACACGTAGATAGTTATAAGCAAGAAAGAGACAAACTTAACGAAGAAAAAATAGAAAAATAAATAAAATATTTGTCCAAAAAGGCAAAGGATTATCGCGAAACTTAATATAAGTTTTAAGGCGAAACTTTGTCTTTTTTTAGGGCAACTCAAGGAGTTGAAGATATGAGTAACATAGTTGATGATTTAGTTGAAGATTATATAAGAAATACTTTAAGAGATAAAGAAGGATTATTAAAAGAATTAGAAGAGTATGCCAAAGAGCATAATGTTCCTATAGTTCACAAAGAGGTTTCAGATTTTTTAAAGGTGTTGTTGAAAGTTCAAAAACCAAAAAGAATTTTAGAAGTTGGTTGTGCAATAGGGTACTCATCTATATTATTTGCAACAGTTTTAGGTAAAGATGTAGAAATAATAACTGTTGAGAGAAATGAAAAAATGATTGAAAAAGCAAAAGAAAATATCAAAAAAGCTGGATTAGAAAATAATATAACTATATTAGAAGGAGATGCAGAAGAACTTTTAAAACAAGTTGAAGGAGAATTTGACATGATTTTCCTAGATGCAGCTAAAGGACAATATAAGCTATTTTATGATATGATAATAGATAAATTAAAAGTAGATGGGCTTTTAATATCTGACAATATTCTGTACAAAGGAATGGTAGCACATGATAGTTATGTTATCAGAAGAAAAAAAACTATAGTTAAGAGAATGAGAAGTTATCTAGATTATATATGCAATTGTGACTATCTAGATACATCTATCATACCTATTGGAGATGGAGTTACACTTAGCTATAAAAAGAAAGTAAGAGGTGATTTGAATGCATAAAGTTGAGCTTTTATCATCAGCTAAAGATTTAAACAGCTTAAAATTAGCGTTAAAAAGTGGTGCAGATGCTGTTTATATAGGTGGAGATTCATTTGGAATTGATGCTATAGCTAAAAGCTTCTCAAGAGAAGAATTGCAACAAGGTGTTGAATTTGCACATCACAACAATAAAAAAATTTATGTAGCTGTCAATGTTATGCCGCACAATGAAGATTTTGAGAGTTTAAAAGACTACTTAGTTGAACTTGAAAAGTTAAAAATAGATGGAATAATAGTAACAGATCCTGGTGTTTTAACAATAGCTAAAAACACTATACCTAGTGTTAAGGTTCACATGGGACAGCAAGCAAATGTAACCAATTTTAATTCAGCTAACTTTTGGTATGATCAAGGAGTTAGAAGGATAATTATTACTAGTGAATTATCTTTTGATGAAATACGTACAATAAGAGCTAAAACTCCATTAGATATGGAAATAGAAACCTTTGTTCATGGACCTATATGCATATCTTATTCAGGAAGAAGGCTTTTAAGCAGCTACTTAGGAAGCAAAGATAATGTAGAGTACAAAGAAGGAAGTAATAAGTATAACTTATTAGAAGAAAAAAGACAAGGGGAATACTACCCAGTTTTTGAAGATGAAAAAGGAACTTTCTTATTTAATTCAAAAGACCTATGCATGTTAAACTTTGTACCTGACTTTGTAAAAGCAGGTGTAACTAGTTTAAAGATAGATTGTAGATTACAAAGTAACGAATACTTAGAAACAGTTATAAAAGTCTATAGAAAAGCTCTAGATGAATTTTATAAAAACCCTAATGAATGGGAATTCAATCCTATTTGGTTAGAGCAAATAAAAGAAAAAAGTCATAGACCATTAACACATGGATTCTACACAGGCGAAGCTATGCCAGATGATCATGAATAAATAAAAAATTTTAAGGAGAGATTCAAAGATGACAAAGGACAAAAAGACACTGATAATAGGTATTACAGGTGGGACAGGATCAGGAAAAAGTACAGTTTGTAAATCTATAAAGGAAAATATACCAGAGGAAAATATAGCTATAATAGAACAAGATGCATACTATAAAGATCAATCTCATTTATCATTTGAGGATAGATTAAAGACTAACTATGACCATCCATTAGCTTTTGATAACAAGTTATTAATAAAGCACTTAGATATGTTATGTAATGGAGAAAGTATAGAAAAACCTATATATGACTATGAACTTCACACTAGAGACTTAGAGAATACTGTAACTACAGAGGCTAAGGATATAGTAATTGTTGAAGGTATAATGATACTTGAAGATGAAGAATTAAGAAATAAATTAGATATAAAGATATATGTAGATACAGAAGATGACCTAAGAATTTTAAGAAGAATACAAAGAGATATAAAAGAGAGAGGTAGAACAGTAGATTCTGTTATAGAACAATATTTAACAACTGTTAAGCCTGCACATGATCAATTTATAGAGCCATACAAAAAATATGCAGATATAATAATACCTGAAGGTGGACAAAACGAAGTTGCAATAGATATGGTAATAGCAAGAATAAAAACACAATTACATTAATAATAAATAGTATTAACCCCTTAGAAATTGTCAAGAATTACAATTACTAAGGGGTGATTTTATGTCTAGAAAAAAGAGTTCAATAAAATATACAAGCAAAAACAGAATGTATTCTATATTTTTATTGTTTATAGTAATTTATGGATTTTTAATATATAGATTAGTAGACATTCAAGTTGCACATTCGGATTTTTATAAAAAATGTGTTAAAGATCAGAGCAGCTCAAGTATAAACTTAAGCTCAGGTAGAGGAACTATATATGATAGAAACAATAAAAAAATAACGGATACTAAAAGTGAAGATATAATAATAATTCAAAAAGACAAAATTAATGTGGATGAAGGATATATGGAATTAATCCAAGAAGTTACAGGACTTGATAATTCTCATATATATGAAAAATTCAAGAAAATCCAGTTTCACCAATAGTTGAATTAAAAGTAAGCAAAATGAATGATAATTTAAAAGTTAGATTGGAAAATGAAAATATAATAATAGATAAAAAGACATATAGATATTCAGATGAAGATATACTAGCTCATACTATAGGATACATAGATAAGGATAGTAATGGAGTAAGCGGTATTGAAAAAAGTAAGAATGATGTGTTAAAAGATAAAAATTTAGACTATGTAGAAGTATTTAAAGCTGGAAGTTCAGGAAATGCAGGTAAGAACAAAAAAATTGGAGTTCTAGATGGTAGCGTAAAAGTAAATGAAAAGAATAAAGATGATAGACATTTGAAGTTAACTATAGATTATGATATTCAAAAAAAATTAGAAAAATTAGTAGATAAAGAACAAAACCCAAGTTCAGTAGTTATATCTGATGTAAAGACTGGAGAAGTATTAGCTATGACATCTAGACCTAATTTTGATCGAGATTCTATAAGTGAATACTTAAAGATGAGCAATGGAGAATTAGAAAATAGGGCTATAAAATATATGTATGCACCTGGATCTGTATTTAAGATAGTTGTTTTATACGCAGCACTAGAAGAAGGTTTAGTAGATGAAAACTACACTTATACATGTACAGGATCTTCAGAAGTACATAATAGAGTTTTAAAATGCAATAAATTGGAGGGGCATGGAACCTTAACTCTAGAACAAGCATTTGCTAATTCTTGTAATACTGCATTTTTAGATATAGCACTTAAAATAGGTAAGGAAAAGATAATGGATACTGCTAAAAAGCTTCATTTAGATCAAGAAGTAGGAATTGATATATATGGAGAAAAAAGTGGAACTATAAATGATGAAATAGATATAGTTAACTTATGTATTGGTCAGGGTCAAATGATGTTTACGCCACTTCAAGTTAATCAAATGACGCAAGTAATTGCTAATAATGGAACGTACAAGCCTTTACAAATTTATGATAGCATAATAAACAATAAAAAGGAAATCGTAAAGGCATTTAGGTCTACAAAGGAAGACGAAGGAGATATATCTCCATATATTGTAAGCAAGATAAAAAATATGATGAAGTCCGTAGCGAGTGAAGGAACTGCAAAAGAACTGTCTACATTAGAAAAAGGAAGTGGAGTGAAAACAGGAACAACTCAAGCGACTATTAATGTAGAAAATGCTGATAAAACTATAGGAAAAAATAATAACACATGGATGGGTAACAGGATTTTACCCTAAAGAAAATCCTAAATATGCAATAACTGTAATAATTGAAGGTACGAAGGATTCTAGTAAGCCCGCAACGCCTTTATTTAAAGAGATTTGTGAAACTATAATAAAATAAATTTTTTTATACAAGCAATTTTATCAGGCCACTTTCATATAATTTAAAATGACATGGAAGGAAGAAAGGGGTGGCCTGATTGACTATATTAAAATCTTTTGAAAAACCCTTAACTCCTGAAGAAGAGTGTAATTATCTAACTAAATTTAAATTAGAAAAGATGAATCAGCCAAGGAAGTATTAATTGAAAGAAACATGAGATTAGTAGCGCATATAGCAAAAAAATATAATAACTCAACTGAAGATCAAGATGACCTTATTTCTATAGGAACAATAGGTCTTATAAAAGCTATAGAAACTTATAATGTAGAAAAAGGAACTAGATTAGCTACGTATGCGTCCAAATGTATAGAAAATGAAATATTAATGAACATAAGAACTAATAAGAAAAATAAAGTGCAAGTTTCATTACAAGATCCAATAGGTACAGATAAGGAAGGTAATGAAATAAGTTTAATTGATGTGCTTGGTACTGATATAGACCATATTTTAGACCAAGTAGAGTTAAAAGTTCAAATCAGTAAACTTTATGAAAAGCTAGAAAATATATTAAGTCCAAGAGAAAGAGAAATTGTAAAATTGAGATATGGATTAACTCCTCTTGGATATAAAACACAAAGAGAGATTGCTCAAAAGTTAGATATTTCTAGATCTTATGTTTCTAGGATAGAAAACGAGCATTGAAAAAACTAAGAAAAGAATTAAAGTGTGAAAAAAGCCTTAATTAAGGCTTTTTTTGCGCTTAAGGAACTTTACTTACTAAAAATTGTGAATAATCTATAAAATTTAGATATAGCAATATAATTTGTTTGAGGGAAAAAAGGTTTTTGAGCAACGGACGAAGTTGTTGGTGGCATGAACAAAGTGAATTTTTGTGATTAAGAAAATTATTTTTTTGCTTATTCAAGAAATGACAAAATATTTGGAAAGTATCTGCTAATATAATTGTAAATAGTAAATTAAGGGATAAAAGGTGGGAATATATGATTAATTATACAAGTAATTTGGGGAGAATCTTGGATATAAACTTAATCATTATGATAGCTGCACTCGCAAATGGTATATATATATGTTTTTTTGAAAATTAAAAATATAAAATATATAAATTTTATATTTTTTGTAGAAGTTTTGATATATGTATATATAATTTCTAACAATTATAAATTTACAAAAATAGATATGTATGTATTAGCTGCATATACCTTCATAAAATCTATGTATTTTTGTTTTATAAAGTACAAATTAAAGATTAAAAGCATAAAGTTTATATCTGTACTAACATTAAATATTGTAAGTTTAATTTATATATGGATTAATTTTAATATATATATATCTTTTAATATTTTGATGAACTTACTTATATGCAAGTTTTGTATACTAGATAATATGAAAACTAGAAAACAAAAATTAGATGAAAATATACAAAAACTAAAAAAATTAAATGAAAATATAAGTGTATTAACCTCAAATATAAAAAATGAAGAACTAATGCAATTTGAATATAAAGAAGATACACTAAAAATAGAAAAATATAAATAAATCTATTGAAGAGTCTGATATGCCTATAGTTATGTTAGACGAAAAAAATAAAATGATTTATTGCAATCAGAACTCTTGGAGAAATATTAATCTGAATAAGGTTAATATTTTAAATTATTTATACAAGAATTTTAAAAATGGGCAAGAGTGTGTAGAGATGATTAATGAGGTAGGAGTAAATAGCTTTAAATCTATAAACTTATATGATAATGAAGAAAAAGTATATAGGTTTATATGTACAAAGGAAATGAGAGACAATAAAGAAATAAAAATATGTATATTTAATGATATAACTCAAAGTACCATAATTCAAAAACAATTAAATGATAGTGAGGAAAAATATAGAAAACTTATGGATGTTTTAACTGATGGAGTTATAATTCATGATATGAATGAGATAAAGTATATAAATGATTCTGCATTTAAAATATTTAAAATAGAAAAAAATAGAACAAATATTAGTTTGGAAAATTTAAAAAGAAAAATACACATTGATGAAAGAAATCAACTAAGTGAAAGTTTAGAAGAAGTAAAATGTGGAAAAGTAAGCAAGTGTATTAATAAATTTAAGACGGTAGATGATATTTGCATAGAAGTGATAACTACAAAAATAGAAACTGACGATTCAAATATTTTATTGAGTATAATTGTTGATATAAGCGAAATGGAAGAAGCACTTAAACAATTAGAGGCAAATCAAAAAACATATAGAGCATTAGCACAAAATTTACCAGATGGTATTGTAGTTATAGATAAAGAAAGTAAAGACTACATATATCAAAATAAATCTATGATAAAAATTTTAAAAAAAGTTAAAATGGATAGCATAAATAAATTTATAAATGATTATATTTCAAATGAATACTATGGACAAACCAAAAGGTATGAAATAGATAAAAATAAGAGTTGTTTTGCAAGTATAACTATAATAGATAGAAAAGAAGAACAACAGCTATTAGCTATAGTAAGATTGCTAGAAAATGAAGAAAGAGTTTTAGAGGCTATAAAAGAACTCGATTTAGTAAATGCTCAACATCATGTGAAAAATGAATTTTTAATAAACACATCTAAATTACTAAAAGACCCTATAAATAATGTAGCTAATATGAATAAGATATTAGAACAAAATAAATCTGAATTTAACTCCAAACATATAGAAAATTATACTAAGTTAGTTAAACAAAATTGTTATAGATTACAAAGAGTGATAAACAACATGAATGAAATTGTAGATGTAGAAAATGGAGTTTGTAGTGTTGAATTTGTGTACTGTGACATTATAAATCTTACAAAATACATAGTAGACTGTGTAAATGGATATTTAAATGATAAAGGTGTATATATTAAATTTAATAGTGATATAAATTATAGTATTTTAAAAATAGATTTAGATAAAGTTCAAAAAATAATATTAAATTTAATTTCTAATGCTATAAAATTTAGTGAAATTGGGAGCTTGATAGAAGTATATATATATAAGGAGAATGATTTTATAAACATAGCTATTAAGGATAACGGAGTAGGAATACCTAAAGATAGATTGAAATTTATATTTACTAAATTTGGACAAGTTGATAAAACCTTATCCAGAAATACAGAAGGGTGTGGAGTTGGATTAACTTTAGTAAAAGCATTTTTAAAATTACAAGGTGGATATATAAATGTAAATAGCGAAGAAGGTAGAGGCAGCGAGTTTATAATTTCATTAAAAGAATTCAAAAATATAGATGAAAAAGTTTTAGTTGACACAAATGAATTGAAGGATTCTATATTTGAAAATATGCATATAGAGTTTGCTGATATATATTTCTAAAGCCATAAATACATAGGGGGCGTAAATTATGGGATATAAGCTGATATATATATTTAATATATCAATTTTGCTAGCTAGTGGATTTTATATTTCTTCATATGCTAGGAAAAATAAAGTTTTTATGAGTATAATGTTGACAATATCTATAGTTTTAAATTTTATAAATTTCAAGCAATCACCATATTTATATATGGCAGCTACTATTAGTAGTTTTATGGTTATACAATCTATTTATAATTTTAATATCAAAAAGTATAAATACAGAGAGCTTAAAATAGGCTCTTTGTGTTTAATATCATTATTAATAATATTTTTAAATAAAAATTTTTTGCAGTTTAATATATTAACAAATTTAGTCATAAGCATAGGATTGTTTTTTATAGTTTTAAGTGTATATTCAAAAAAATATAGAGATAAAAATAGCCATTTAGTAATTGATTTAAAGATTCTTAAAAATAAAATTAAAAGTAAAAATGATAATTTAAAAGCTAGTAAAAAAGAAACAAAAAAAACTATTAGAAAATATTAAATAACAAAAAAAGAAATTTTTAAAATATTAATATTAGAACAAAATAATAAATGTGTAATTTTAATAGATAAATACGGATATATATCAAATGAAGATAGTAGTTTTTCAAATGTTTGGAAAGAATACTCATGTTGTAATTACAAAATAAAGTTTTCTCATTTTTTAAATAAGAGTATAGAGAACAGTACGGATGTGTTATTAGATGTTCAAAAGGTGTATGATATAGGCATTAAGCTCAATAGGGAAATAATTAGTAATGATAATAGGTATTTTGATTGTGAGTACACTCCATTAAAAGTTAATAATCGAATAATGGGAGTTATATGTATAATGACAGATATAACATATAAAAAATATTCACAGAAAATAATCAATTATAACAAAATAAAGTTATAAAAAAACTATAGAAACAATACCTCATACTATTGTGGTAACAAGAGATAATAAAATTACATACAACAATAATAATAATTTAGACATAGACATATATGAAGATAGAATAAAAGATTTTATTCTAAACACAAAATCAAAAGGAAGCTTTGAGGGATATTTAAATAAAGACACTAAAAAATACCTAAATATAAACAAAACGAGTTTTAAAGAAAATAACATAAAAAAGATATAGCAATAATAAGGGATACTACAGAGTATAATATACTTTTAAAAAGTATAGAACAAAGCGCTAAAAATTATATATCTTTAGTTAATGCTATTCCTCAGGGAATATATATATATGATTTTGAAGATAAAAAAACTACTTATGTAAATGAAGTACTTTTGAATATGTCAGGTTTTGAAAGCTTAAATGAATTTAATGATAGCCACATAATAAAAGATATTTCGTGGGTCTTAAATAAATTTGGGCAAGATGTCAAATTTATGCGACATAAGATACAAAATAGAAAAGGAAAATATATAGATGTAGAACTAGGGGGAATTACCCTGGAAATAAATAATAAAATGACATGTATAGGCATAATGAATGACATAACTGAAAAGGTTAAGGCTGAAAATATAGAAAGAGAAATAGCTAAGAAAAAAGTAGAATATAAACAAAAAAATCATTTTTATAAATATGTCGCATGAGTTAAAAACTCCATTAAATTTAATAATGTCGTCTAATCAATTGATTCAAGCTGTTTTCAAAGATGAAATTTTAAGCAATGAAAGTGGATTAATAGCAGCTGTTACTAATTCAGTAAAAAAACAAAGTTATATATCCCTAAGGCTTATAGAAAATATAATGACATTAACTAAATTAGAAGCTGATTTTTATAAACCAGAAGTAGATTGTTATGATGTTGTAAGCTTAGTTGAAGACATAATAATTGAAATTAATAAATATTCAATAGATGATAAAATAGAATTTATATTTGATACAAATATAGAAGAAAAGTTAGTAAGAGTAGATCCTTATGATATAGAAAGAATAATATTGCTACTTTTTAGTAAATTGATAAAACAGTCAAAACAAAATAGTACTATATATGTTGAAATCTTAGATAATACAAATGGATTAAATATATATATAAAAATATAGGACGATATGACAAGGATATATATATAAATAATCAATCTAGAGATAATATAAATATGAATTTAGAAGTTGCAAAATCTATAATTAATATTTATGGAGGATCAATAAATATAGTTGAACTAAAAGTAATATAGAGATAAATATAAATCTTAATATTAAGGAAAGTTTAGAATATGATGAAAAGAAAATTTGTACCTTAAATAAGGAATCTATATACGCAGAATACTCTATGATAAATGCTTTATAAAAATTCGTTTTGCTTGAGCGACAAAAATAGGATATCTCAAATTTAAATTTAAGATATCCTATTTTTGAGTTTAAAAAAGAATAATTAAAGCTGTATAATATATATAACAAATGGAAATAAAAGCTAACAGGAGGTAATTATGGATATAAATGCAAAAACTAATTTATTATGTTTAATAGGAAATCCTGTTGAACATAGTTTTTCACCTAGTATACATAACTATTTGATTAAAAAAAATAATCTGAATATGAAATACGTGTGCTTTAATGTTAAAAGTGATGAGCTAGAAAATGCTATAAAAGGAATAAAAGCTTTAGGCATTAAAGGATGCAATGTAACTATTCCTCATAAAGTGGAAATAATTAAGTATTTAGACTCAGTAGATAAGAATGCACTGTTGATTGGAGCCGTAAATACTGTAAAAATGAAGGTGGAAAGTTAATTGGATACAATACTGATGGTGTTGGGTTTGTAAAATCAATAACAGACAAGGGCTATGATATTTACAATAAAAATGTTTTAATAATAGGAGCCGGAGGAGCTGCTAGAAGTATAGCTATAGAAATGGCATCAAATGGAGCTAAAGAGATAAATTTAAGAAATAGAAGTATAAAAAATGCTAAAGAAATATCTGATATTTTAATTGATAGTTTTGGTATAAATTCAAAATTTTCAACAGATCAAATAACTAAAGAAGATTTAGAAGATATAGACATAATAATCAATACAACTCCTATAGGAATGGACAAAGATAAAGACAGTTGTCCAATAGATGAAAAAATTAATTTAACTAATAAAGATATACTTGTTTGTGATATTGTTTATAATCCACATGAAACTAAATTTATTTCTTGGGCTAAAAAAAATAATTTTGACATTGTATATGGTATAGACATGCTTATAAATCAAGCTATACAAGGGTTTAATATATGGACAGGTATTTATGCAAATGAGCATGGAAATTTAAAGGATATGCTGAAAAATGTATAACTACAAGCATAAGAGGAAAGGGTATTTAATTTTAGAAAATATTGTAGCTTTAAGTTTAATAGGAATAATGGCATCACTAGTTGTAAGTATATTTTCAACTAGTGTTTTTAATTTGAAAAATCATACAACACAAATCAAATGATAAATCTAGCAAAAAAAGAAATGTGTAGCATAGAGTATGAGATTCAAAATAATAAAGAGGAAAATTTATTTGAAAGAACTAGTAAAAATATTGAAGGGTATACTGTGAAATCAGAAGTGATAAAAGAAAGAAATTATTTTAATTGTTATCGAATTTCTATTTGTGTCAGTTGTTGTGAAAGAAAAATGGTAGTAGATAGTTATGTGGTGAGAACATGAAAAAAAGAAATGGATCAGTGATTATAGTGACATTATTGTGTTGCTTTATATTAAGCTGTATATGCTTAGGGTGTATAGAATTAGTTAAAACAAATAATGATATAGTTTCTACAAAGGAAAAGTCAATGAAAATAGAATATGAAGTAAAAGGTGGTATAAACTTAGGCTGTAGTAAAGTTGCAGAAGAAGTTAATAATTTAATTGGAAATAATATCGAAGAGAATAATTTAGAATGTAAATTTAAAGATCACTTTTTAGGAAATAATAAAATAAATATAATAAGATCTATAGAATCTATGGGGAATGATAAATTAAAAATAAGAGTAGTAAATAATGATATTTACCTAGATGATGACTACATAAAGTTAGATATAGAATCAAAAAAAGAAGATAGCAATTTTAAGAAAATTGCTAGATGCTCAGTTAAAATAAATATTAAATCAATTGAGGAAAATGAAAAGAGAGTATTCAAATACAATTATAAGGAGATTTAGAAAAATGAAAAGAGAAGGAATGTGACTTTAGTTGAAGTTGTAATAGGAATAGGGATAGTTATGGCTATTTTAATGATAAGCTTTCCAAAAGAAAAATCACAAAGATATGAAATTGATTCTTTTGCTAGGCAGCTAGTAGGAGATATAAGGTATGTTAGAAGTATGAACTCAAATGGAAACCTTAGTGTTTTTTTAGAAAATATTAGTTCACAGGAAAATCCTAGATATGTAATAAAAGAAAATACCGATATAGTGAAAACTGTATACCTTCCTAAAAATTCTAGTTTATCTTATCCATCATCAACAATAAAGTTCAAATCAGATGGTACACTTAGCTCAAAAGGAGAAACTATAATAATTGATTCAAAAGATAGAAAAATAAAAATAACTATCATACCGTTTAGTGGAAGAGTTTTATTGAAAGAAGATATATATGAAACGTAGAAAGGGATATCTTATACTAGAAATTTCAATATCTATGATAATTACGAGTATTGTACTAATTACACTATACGGTTTATTATTTACCTCAATAAATCTGTATAAAAAAATTTATAGCAGTATAGAAATACAACAACAAGGTATGGAGATTCAAAAACATATGGAAAAAGAGTTAAGTGGAGATATAGAAATAACTGATGTGAAAACAGAAAACAGCCAAGTATTAAATGATAAAGAGTTTGAATTTACAAAAGTGAAATCTATTTATTATAAATCAAAAACGAATTTGGAAGTTAATGACTGTGATGAGCTATTTTTAAACAATAAAGCTAAGAAGCTTTTTATAAAGCGAATGGGATATAAATCAGGCTATGAAATAGGCGACTATATAGATTCTATATATATATCTAAAGAAAAAGATGGTAGAATTATCAATATAAAATTACAACTATCTAAAAATAAACAGAATCATTGTATTGAATTTTCAATATACAATGATAATATAGGAGAACTTGCATGAAAAATATAATCTTAATTGGATTTATGGGAACTGGAAAGACTACAGTTGGAAAGGAATTAGCTAGACTTAAAGAGATGAAATTTTTAGATATGGATTTTGAAATTGAAAAAAGAAAATAAAACAATAAATCAAATTTTCAAAGAACATGGAGAAGTATATTTTAGAAGAATTGAATCAGCGTTACTTAAAGAAGTATATTGTTTAGAAAATACTATAATATCTACTGGGGGCGGAATTATAGAGAATGAAAGTAATGCTGAGATTTTTAAAAATACAAAAACGTAATATGGTTAGATGGAAATGTTAATACTATAGTTAATAACTTAAAAAATGAAATAGATAAAAGACCTAAACTAAAAGATGTAAAAGATATAAAACCCTATGTCCAGGATCTATTAAATCACAGATATGAAAAGTATGAAAAATGTTCAAATATCAAAATAAGTATTGATGATAAAAATATAGCTCAAGTAGTTAGGGAGATACTTGTTTATATTTAACAAAATATGTTATTATATAGAGTATAAACGAGTTTTTATCAAAAGGTTGGTGGATGCTATAAAAATATTAATAATTAATGGTCCTAATTTAAATATGTTAGGAAAAAGAGAACCTGATGTATATGGGAAAAACACATTAGAAGATTTAGAATATAGCATAAAACAAACATTTAAAGATACTATTGATTTTGAATTTTTTCAAAGTAATCATGAAGGATGCATAATAGATAAATTACATGAGGCTAATTGTAATTTTGATGGAATTATTATAAATCCTGGAGCGTTTACACATTATAGCTATGCTATAGCAGATGCCATAAAATCTATTAGTACTAAAGTAGTAGAAGTACATATATCTAATGTGCATAAAAGAGAAGAATTTAGACAAAAAAGCGTAACCGCTAGTGCATGTATAGGACAAATTACAGGATTTGGATTTTATGGATATATTTTGGGGGTAAATGCAATAATAAATTGTGAGGTGGGTATAGGTGAAAAATAGAGTTTTAAAATTAAGAGCAGAGATGGAAAGATTAAACTTAGATGCAATTTTAATTGAAGAGTCTAAAAATAAAAGATACATATCTGGATTTACAGGAACTGCTGGGTCTATAATAATAACTAAGGAAAAAACATATTATTTACAGACTTTAGATATACACAACAAGCTAAAAATCAAACAGAGGATTTTGAAATAGTTGAAATATCTAGAACAAACCCGATCACAAACTTCTTGAAAGAAATGAATATGAAAAGACTAGGATTTGAAGATGATAAAATGAGTTTTTCAACATATTCAAATTATAAAGAAGCTTTAGTTAATACAGAAATGGTTCCACTAAAAGGATTAATGCTAGATTTAAGAGCTATAAAAGATGAAAAAGAGTTAGATGTTATAAGACAAGCTTCTAAGATTGCAGATAATGGATTTAAATATATATTAGGATTTATTAAGCCAGGAATGAAGGAAAGTGAAGTTGCTTTAGAACTTGAGTTTTTCATGAGAAAGCAAGGCGCAACTGGAGTATCATTTGATTTTATAGTAGCATCAGGGAAAAGATCATCTATGCCTCACGGAGTAGCTAGTGATAAAGTTATAGAGACAGGCGATTTCGTAACAATAGATTTTGGATGTGTATATAATGGATATTGCTCAGATATGACAAGAACTATAGTTGTAGGAAAAGCGAATGATAAGCAAAAAGAAATATACAATATAGTATTAGAAGCTCAATTAAAGGTTATAGAAGCTGCAAAAGCTAACATGAGTGGAATAGAACTTGACAATATCGCAAGACAATATATAATTGAAAAAGGATATGGTGATAAATTTGGTCATGGCTTAGGACACGGAATAGGCCTTGATGTACATGAACTTCCAAATGTTAATACATTGGGAGAAAAGTTATTAAAGCCTAATATGGTTATAAGTGATGAGCCAGGTATATACATAGAAGATTTTGGTGGTGTAAGAATTGAAGATCTACTTATAATAACAGAAGATGGATGTGAAGTGTTAAATTCATCACCGAAAGAATTAATAGAATTAGAATTTTAAGTATAATTATGGAGGGACACATATGGTAACAGCAGGTGATTTTAGAAAAGGTGTAACATTTGAGAAGGATGGTCAACCATGTTTAATAGTTGATTTCCAACATGTTAAGCCAGGAAAAGGTGCTGCGTTTGTCAGAACTAAGTACAGAAACTTAAAAACAGGAGCAATAAGAGAAGAAGCTTTTAACCCAAGTGACAAGTTCCCTAAAGCTCATATAGACACTAGACAAATGCAATATCTATACAATGATGGTGAGTTATACTACTTCATGGATAACGAGACTTTCGAGCAAATACCACTAGACTATGAAAAAGTTGAAGATGCAATCAAATTCTTAAAAGAAAATGAAACTGCAACAATAAGATTCTACCAAGGGCAACCATTCCAAGTAGAAGCTCCAAACTTTGCAGAACTTGAAATAGTTGAAACAGAGCCAGGAATCAAAGGAGATACTGCAAGTAACGTTACTAAGTCAGCTACAGTTGAGACTGGTGCAGTAGTTCAAGTACCTTTATTCATAAATACAGGAGATAGAATAAAGATAGATACAAGAACTGGAGAATATTTATCAAGAGTTTAATAATTTATGAATATAAAAGCTTATATATCTAATAATAGATATATGGGCTTTTAAATTTATACAAAAAAATAAGGAAAGTGAGGGGTTTTAATGAAATATTTATATGAAGAAGTTGCATACTTAAAAGGTCTTGCAGAGGGATTAGAAATAAGTGAAGAAACAAAAGAAGGCAAAATAATAAATAAAATAGTAGATGTTTTAGAAAGTTTTGCAGATGCAATAGTAGAATTAGAAGAAGAGCAAATAGAACTTATAGATTATGTAGAATCTATAGACGAAGATTTATCAGATGTGGAAGATGATATATACGAAGAAGATGAAGACGATGAAGATGAAGAATATAACTACATAGAAATGGAATGCCCTAATTGTAATGATTTTGTAGAGATAGATGAGGACTTACTATATAATGAAGATATAGATATAGTATGCCCTAATTGTCAAGCAGTTATATTATCGGCAGAAGATGAGTGTGAATGCTCAGATGAGTGCATATGTGATTGTGATTGTCATGAGGAAAAATAAAACTGTATAAGTGAAGAATTTATAGAGCCTATGAAGTTATATAAGATTCATAGGCTTTTTTACGCCTAAGTAAATTAGTTTTATATTTATGTTTTGCAATAATTTTAGAAAAATAGTACACTATAGTCTATAGATATTTAAATGGAGGTAAATAAATGAAAATAAAATCAAATATATTAGTTAATATATCAAAATTTGAAGATATTATTAAATATAAATTTAAAAATAAAAAATTTATATTAGAGGCATTAACACATAGTTCATACTCTAATGAGAATAAATCTTATTCATTCAATGAGAGATTAGAATTCTTAGGAGATTCAGTTCTAGGAATAGTAATAAGTGATTACTTATTTCAAAAAGAACAAGATTTACCAGAAGGTGAGTTAACAAAATTAAGAGCCAATATAGTTTGTGAAGAGTCTTTAAGTGATGTTGCTAAAGAAATAAATTTAGGAAACCACATTCTTTTAGGAAGAGGAGAAGAAGCTACAGGAGGTAGAGATCGTATATCTATATTAGCGGATGCATTTGAGGCTGTAATAGCTGCAATATACCTAGATGGTGGAATTGAAAATGCAAAAGAATTTATATTAGATCACATGGAAGCTATAATTCAAGACTCTATAAAAGGAAGAATCTTCAGAGACTATAAGACTCATTTACAAGAGGTTGTACAAAGCAAAGGTGAAAGTATAATTTCATATAACTTAGTAGAAGAAATTGGACCAGATCATAATAAACGATTTGTAATGGAAGTTACCCTAGATTGTGAAGTTTTAGGAAAAGGAGAAGGTAAGAGTAAAAAAGAGGCAGAACAATCAGCTGCAAAACAAGCATTAAGAAGGATGATTTAATATGAAAAAGAGAATTATACCTATATTTGTGCCTCATAGGGGATGCCCTCATGATTGTATTTTTTGTAATCAAAAGAAAATTACTGGAGTAAGCACAGATATTACAAGTAAAGATGTAAGAAATATAATTGAAGAATATTTAACTACAATAGATAAAGATGCAAGTATTGAGATTGCATTTTTTGGAGGTAGTTTTACTGCTATAGATATAGATATTCAAAGAAGTTTACTTTCTGTGGCTAAGGAATATGTAGACAAAAATATTGTAGATGATATAAGAATGTCTACTAGACCTGATTGTATAAACGATGAAATACTAACTATGCTAAAAGAATATAAGACAAGTATTATAGAACTGGGAGTTCAATCTTTAGATGAGAAGGTTTTAATAGATAGTGTAAGAGGTCATAGTGATGAAGATGTATTTAAAAGCTCAAAACTTATAAAGGATTATGACATAGATTTAGGATTACAGATGATGGTAGGTTTACCATCAGATACAGAAGAAAAATGTATAAAGACAGCCAAAAAATTTATAGAATTAAAACCAGATTGTGTAAGAGTATATCCGACTTTAGTAGTTAAAGAAACAGGACTTGAAAAGCTATTAAAGGAAGGAAAATATAATTCATTTACACTTGATAAAAGTATAGATATAGTAAAAAAGTTTTGGTTTTATTTTATATAAACAATATAAATGTAATTAGAGTTGGATTACAAGCAACTGAAGATATAGCAATAGGAAAAGAAGTTCTTGCAGGCCCATACCATCCAGCTTATAGAGAGTTAGTTGAAAGTAAGATGTATGGAGATTTTATTGAACACTTAATTAAAACATATGAGGTTAAGAAAAATTTAGTAGTTTTAGTTAATAAAAGAAATGTATCTAGAATATTAGGAAATAAAAAATCTAATGTAATAGAAATAAAAGAAAAATATGATGTTTTATTAAAAACTAAGGAAGCAAATTTAGATATAAATGAATTAGAATTTGTATTAGATGATGAAAAAACTATAAAGTTTAATACAAAAGAAATATATATGAAGTTAAGAGACATATACAACCTTTAGTTTTATTTTGAAGGGAGAGAAAGGTATTGTATTTAAAAAGATTAGAACTTAAAGGATTTAAATCCTTTCCAACTAAGACAGATGTGCTTTTTAACGAAGGTATAACAGCTATAGTTGGTCCAAATGGAAGTGGAAAAAGTAATATATCAGATGCAGTAAGATGGGTATTAGGGGAGCAAAGTATAAAAAGTTTAAGAGGCGATAAGCTAGAAGATGTAGTATTTGCCGGAACAGACACGAAAAAAGCAATGAACTATTGTGAGGTAGCATTAACTATAGACAATAGTGACAAAAAATTAGACATAGAATATAGTGAGATTACTATAAAAAGAAGAGCTTACAGAAGTGGGGAAAGTGAGTTTTTCTTAAATAATAAGTCGTGTAGATTAAAGGATATAAAAGAATTACTATTAGATACAGGAATAGGTAAAGATGGATATTCTATAATAGAACAAGGTAAAGTTGACGAAATTTTAAGTAATAACCCTGTAAATAGAAGAAAAGTATTTGATGAAGCCTGTGGAATATCAAAATATAGATATAAAAAACAAGAAGCGGAAAGAAACCTAAAGAATACAAAAGAAAACTTAAATAGAATAGAAGATATATATGTTGAGATAGAGAATCAGTTAAAACCTTTAGAAACTCAACAGAAAAAAGCTATAAAATATTTAGAAATAAAAGAAGAATTAAAAAAGATTGAAGTAAATAGTTATATAAGTGAAATTGAAGAATTAGAGGCTCAAGCAAAAGAAACATTAAATCATGATAAAGTACTTAAAGATCAAATGGTTTCAGTTAAATCTAAAAAAGAAACTTTAGAAAAATCTATAACTGATTGTGATGAAGAACTTGAAGAAATTGATGTTAAAATAAACAAAACTATTGAATATATAAACACTATAAAAGGTGTAATAAACAAAAAATATTCAGAACTCAGCGTTCTTAATGAAAAGATAAAAAATTGTAACAGTGATATACAAAGGTACACAAATGAAATTAGTTATATAAATAAAAAGATAAATGATGACAATCTAGAATTAGAAAAATTAAATGAAAGTAAAAATAAT
Organism: Paraclostridium sp. AKS73; assembly: GCF_025671395.1. Lineage (NCBI taxonomy): Bacteria > Bacillati > Bacillota > Clostridia > Peptostreptococcales > Peptostreptococcaceae > Paraclostridium > Paraclostridium sp. AKS73. The sequence goes on from NZ_JAIXHU010000001.1 coordinate 194,697, forward strand.
GCTTTTAGAAATTTAAAAGATATAGAAAATAAAATAGATGAAGTTGAATTAAAAAATAAAGACAAAAAGAAAGACATAAACAAAGTAAGTCAAACTATTGAAACTTTAAAAGATGAAATAATAAACTTATTGGATGTTAAACAAAATAGTGCGAACAAACTATCTACTTTAAATGCAAATATTGAGAATATAGAAAATAGAACTAAAACTATAGATGTAGATATAGAACATATACAAAAAAATATATGCAATAAAAAAGATGAAATATCAAAATTTAATTCTCAAAAACAAGAAAAATTAAGTTTAATAGAAAACTTAAAACAAGAATTTGAAGATATTAATAAAAAGGTAAATTCTCTGAAAATAGAATATGACAAAATAAGTAGTGATATACAAGGCTCTAAACTTAAAATAAATGAATATAACTCTAAATTAAACATATACACTGATATGGAAAAGCACTATGAAGGATTTAATAAAGGTGTAAAGGAAGTGTTAAAGAATAAAAATTTAGAGGGTATATATGGAGCACTAGGTCAGGTTATATCATCTAGTCAAAAATATGAAAAAGCACTAGAAGCATCACTTGGAAGTTATATGCAAAATATAATAACTAAAGATGAAAATAGCGCTAAAAATGCTATAAACTACTTAAAGAAAAATAATTTAGGAAGAGTTACATTCTTACCTTTAAATATAATTAAATCCAATAAAATAGATAAAAATGCAATAAAAAGCAGTGCTAAATACATAGGGATAGCAAGTGAATTAGTTAAGTTTGATGAAAAGTATAAAAATATAATCGAAAATGTTTTAGGAAGAACTATAGTTATAGAAAGTATGGATGAAGCTATAAAGTTTGCTAGAGAAACTAACCATAGATATAAAGTTGTAACTTTAGATGGAGAAATTCTAAATCCAGGAGGATCTTTAACTGGAGGAACAGTAAGAACTAATGGAAATATACTTTCAAGAAAAAGATTGATAGAAGAGTTTAAAGATAACATACAAAAAGAACAAGAAAAATTGAATTTATTAGAACAAGAAAAAATCAATTTAAAAGGTTCTATAGATTCAAAGCTTATAAAAATTGAAACAATAAATAATGAATTACGTGAAAATGATAAAAGTGTAGTTGTTATTAATGCAAACATAAAAAGTGCAAATGATGAAGTTTTAAATTTAAGCAATAACTTAAATAAATTTGAAAATGAGAAGTTAAGTTTAGGTGAAAATTTAGAATATACACTAACAAAAACTAAGTCATTAAAAGAAAATATAAATGAAATAGAACAAAAGCATTTGTTAAACAAAAATGAAATAGATACATTAAATTCAAAATTAAAAGAAATAAATGATGGTTATGAAGTAGATAAAAGCAGATTTGACGATTTGAATATAGAATATGCTAAATTAAATCAAATTCACCAAGCTACAATAAAGGATATAGATAGAATTCAAAAAGAAATAAAATCACAAAATGATGTCCTTAGAACTACAAAAGAACAACTTGAAGAAAGTAAATTTAATACTGTTAAAATTCAAGATCAGATTAAAATTGAAACTTCAGAAAAAGAAAACTTGGAGAATCAAATTATAGATGAAAATAAAAAATTAAGTCTGCAAAAGAACAAAAAGATTCTATTAAGAAAAATAGAGACGCTATAAATACTGAATCTAAAAATATAGATAGACAGTATATAGAAGTCAAAGAAAGTTTATTTAAGATAGAAAATAAAATAGAAAGACTAAGATCATCTAAAGAAAATTATATAGCTAAACTTATAGAAGAATACGAATTAAGCCTAGAGGAAGCAAAGGCATTAAAAGATGAATCTGTAGTTATTGATAAAAAAGAGCTAGAAAACCTAAAAAGACAAATAAAAAGTCTTGGGAATGTAAATATAGACTCTATAAAAGAATATGAAGAAATAAAAGAAAGGTATGATTTTTATAGTGAACAAAAGAAAGATTTAGAAGAATCTATAGAAGTTATATATAAACTTATTAAAGAACTAGAAGAAAATATGAAAAGAGAGTTTAATGAAAACTTTGTTTTAATAAATGAAAACTTTAAAGTTGTTTATAAAAAATTATTTGGTGGAGGAAATGGAGAACTTAGAATAGTAGATAAAGATAATATTCTAGAAAGTGACATAGAAATAGTAGCTCAACCACCTGGGAAGAAAATGAAAAATTTAAATCTTTTATCAGGAGGAGAAAAAGCACTTACTGCAATAAGTATATTATTTTCAATAATATTAGCTAAGCCAACTCCATTTTGTATACTAGATGAAATAGAAGCGCCACTAGATGATGCAAACATATATAGATTTGGAGAGTTTTTAAAAGAACTATCTAAAGATACCCAATTTATATCTATAACTCATAGAAGAGGTACTATGGAGGTTGCAGACTATATATATGGAGTTACAATGCAAGAAAAAGCAATCTCTAAGGTAATAAGCCTAGATCTAAAAGAAGCTAAAAAATTAACTGAAGATATAATATAAGGAGGCAAAATGTTTAAGAAGTTATTCAAATTTGGAAAGAAAAAAGAAGAAGAAAGTGTAGTTGAAGAAGAAGCTCAAATTGAAGAAGCTAATGAAGAATCAGCTACTGATGAAGAAACTGTAGTTGAAGGTGCAGAGTTTAAAGTGGAAGAAAAGCACAATTTAGATGAAGATCCAGATAACAAAGAAGAAATAATAGATATTGACAATGAAGATAAAATTGAAGAAACTTCGCTAGAAGAAGTAGAAGAAGTAGAAGAAGTAGAAGAAGTAGAAGAAGTAGAAGAAGTAGAAGAAGTAGAAGAAGTAGAAGAAGTAGAAGAAGTAGAAGAAGTAGAAGAAGAAATTACAAAAGAAGGTTTATTTGCAAGACTTAAACAAGGACTTACTAAAGCTAAACAAGGAATAACAGATAAAATTGATGCTGTTTTAAATTCATACACTACAATAGATGAAGACCTTCTTGAAGAACTTGAAGAAATACTAATAACAGCAGATGTTGGCGTAAACACTACTATGGAAATGATAGATGGACTAAGAGATGCTATAAAACTAAAGGTATTACAGATCCTTTAGCTGTAAGAGGTGAGTTAAAATCTGTAATATGTGATATGTTAGGAGAGGAAGATTCTAAATTAAACATAGAGCCTGGTCCAAGTATAATATTAATGGTAGGAGTAAATGGAGTAGGTAAAACTACTACAATAGGTAAACTAGCAAATAGATACACTAAAGAAGGTAAAAAAGTAATACTTGCAGCAGGAGATACGTTTAGAGCTGCAGCTATAGAACAATTGGAAGTGTGGGCTAATAGAAGTAATGTGGATATAATAAAGCACCAAGAAGGAGCTGATCCAGGGGCTGTAATATTTGATGCTGTTAAAGCAGCTAAAGCTAGAAAAGCAGATGTATTAATTTGTGATACAGCAGGAAGACTTCACAACAAAACTAACTTAATGAATGAGTTAGGGAAGGTATTCAAGATAGTTGATAGAGAATATCCAGAAGCGCAAAAAGAAGTTTTATTAGTTGTAGATGCTACAACAGGTCAAAATGCGGTATCTCAAGCTAAAACATTTAAAGAAGTAGCTGATATAACGGGAATAGTATTAACTAAATTAGATGGAACGGCAAAAGGTGGAGTTGTTTTAGCTGTTAAATCTGAAGTTGATGTTCCTGTAAAACTTATAGGAGTTGGAGAAAAAGTAGAAGACTTACAAGATTTTGATTCAAAAGCATTTATAGATGCGTTATTTGGGAACTAATTAGCTTTTAAAAATAACTGTTGACAACTTTATTAGTATGATATAAAATACAATGTGTAAAGGAATTGACCTTTACAGTAAAGTAAGTGGGAAGTGTAATAATGAATCTAGAAAAATTAGTAGAAATTGGGTTGTTATTTGAACAATACAAAATGCTTCTAACTGATAAGCAAAGAGAAATTGTATCACTTTATTACAATGAAGATTATTCTCTTGGAGAAATCAGTGAAAATCTAAGTGTTTCAAGACAAGGAATATATGATACATTAAAGCGTTCTGAAAAAATTTTGAAAGATTATGAAGCAAAATTAGGCTTAGTTAAAAAGTCAAAAGAACGTGAAAAAATTACACAAGATATATATAATAAAGTTGTTGACATTAAACAAGATTTATTGCAAAATAGAGATTGTGCTAATTTAATCCCTAAGGTAGAAAATATAGAAGATTTATGTAGGGAGATGTTAAAATGATATTTGAAGGATTAGCAGATAAACTACAGGGCGCTTTAGGAAAATTAAAATCTAAAGGTAAGCTTACTGAAAAGATGTTAAAGATGCTATGAGAGAAGTTAAGCTAGCTTTATTAGAAGCTGATGTTAACTTTAAAGTAGTTAAAGACTTTGTTAAGAAAGTTCAAGAAAGAGCTGTTGGACAAGATGTTATGGAAAGCTTGACACCAGCACAACATGTTATAAAAATAGTTAATGAAGAACTGACAAGTTTAATGGGTGATGTTCAAAGTAAAATAATGATATCACCAAAGCCACCAACAGTTATAATGATGGTAGGGTTACAAGGTGCAGGTAAAACAACTACATCTGGTAAGCTTGGAGGATACTTTAAAAAGCAAGGTAAGAAGCCCTTACTAGTGGCTTGTGATATATATAGACCTGCGGCTATAAAGCAATTACAAGTTGTAGGTGAAAAATTAGATATACCAGTGTTTAGCATGGGAGATAAAGAAAGTCCAGTAAATATAGCAAAAGCTGGATATAATCATGCAGTGAAAAATAACCACGATTTAGTTATAATAGATACAGCTGGTAGACTTCATATAGATGAGACTTTAATGGAAGAGTTACAAAATATAAAGTCTGAAGTTAAGCCACACGAAATACTATTGGTTGTAGACTCTATGACAGGACAAGATGCAGTTAATGTTGCACAAAGCTTCAATGATGCCCTTGGGGTTGATGGAGTAGTTTTAACTAAACTTGATGGGGATACTAGAGGTGGAGCAGCACTTTCAATAAGAGCTGTAACACAAAAGCCTATAAAGTTTATAGGTATGGGAGAAAAGCTAGATGACTTAGAGCCTTTCCATCCAGATAGAATGGCATCTAGAATATTAGGTATGGGAGACATCCTAAGCTTAATAGAAAAGGCTCAAGAAAATATAGATTTAGAAAAAGCTAAGGAATTAGAAAGCAAAATTAAAAAGCAAGATCTTGATTTTGAAGATTTCTTAGAACAAATGGAACAAATTCAAAAGATGGGTCCTTTAAACAAGGTAATTGAAATGATTCCTGGTATGGGTCAAGTCAAAGACCAACTTGGGGACATCGATATGAATAATAAAGAAATTGTTAGGACTAAGGCAATCGTACAGTCTATGACAATAGAAGAAAGAAGAAATCCTAGTATCTTAAATGCTTCAAGAAAGAAAAGAATAGCAAGAGGTAGTGGTACTAGTGTTCAAGATGTAAACAGACTTATAAAGCAATTTGATGAGATGAAAAAATGATGAAGATGTTTACAGGAACTCAAAAAGCATGAAGAAAAGGGGAGGCTTTGCCGGTTTACCTTTCTTTAAATAATAGAAAACAAAAAGATAAAAATTTTCGGAGGTGTCGATATGGCAGTTAAAATAAGATTAAAAAGAATGGGATCAAATAAAAAACCTTTCTACAGAATAGTAGTAGCAGATTCTAGAGCTCCAAGAGATGGAAAGTTCATAGAAGAAATAGGATTCTACAATCCAATATCTCAACCAAAGCAAGTTAAAATAAACGATGAGAAAGCTGTTAAATGGTTAGGATGTGGAGCACAACCAACTGATACAGTTAAAACTTTATTAGTTAACAACGGAGTAATGGAAAAGTTCGAAGCTTCTAAGCAAGCTAAGTAATTTTCTTTTAGGAGTGAATTGATATGAAAGAGCTAGTACTAGATATAGCAAAGGCTCTTGTCGATAATCCAGAGGCAGTTGAAGTAGAGGAAACTTTTAATGATGGAGAAACTATCTTAAAATTAAAAGTAGCCCCTGATGACATGGGTAAGGTTATCGGTAAGCAGGGTAGAATAGCTAAAGCTATAAGAACTGTTATAAAATCTGCTTCAAATAGAGACCACAAAAAGGTTACTCTTGAAATAATATAAAGGATTAGGTATTAACCTAGTCCTTTTTGTATATACTGTGTATATATTGCGCAAAGATAAAGCATAATTTTTAAAGAAGGTGAGATTATGGAAAATAAATTAACTCATTTTAAAATAGGACAAATAGTAAAAACACAAGGTTTAAAAGGTGAAGTAAGAATTTACTCCACAACGGATGATATATATAGATATGACGATTTGGATACTTTTTATATAGGAAAAGACCTTAATACAGAATATAAAGTACAAAATGTTAGATATAAAGGTAACTTAGTTATAATGAAAATAAAAGGAATAGATACAGTAGAAATGGCTGAAAAGATAGTTAACAAAAACATCTATGTATCTAGAGAAGAGTCAAAAGAATTAGATGAAGACGAGTTCTTTATTGCTGATATGATTGGTATAGATGTTTATACAGTAGACAATAAACATGTAGGTGTATTAGATGATGTTTTACAATATGCAGCTAATGATGTTTATGTAATTAAAGGTGAAGATAATAAAGAATATCTTATACCAGCTGTTATGAAGTTTGTACCTGAGATAGATATAGAAGAAAGAAAAATGATAATAGACCCTATAAAGGGAATGTTAGATTAATTTTAAGGTGATATTATGAGATTTCATATAATGACACTATTCCCAGAAATATTCAACTCTTATATGAATGAGAGTATAATGAAAAGAGCTGTAGAAAAAGGTATTATTGAAGTAAACATATACAATATAAGAGACTTTTCTACTAATAAGCATAAAAAGGTAGATGATTATCCTTTTGGAGGTGGAGCAGGTATGGTAATGACTCCACAGCCAATATATGATACATATAAACATATTATAGATAAATTTGATATAAAAGAACCTAGAGTTATATACTTAACACCGAAGGGTGAAGTTCACAATCAAAACATAGCTAGTGAAATGTCAACATTTGAAGATGTAATACTTTTATGTGGTCACTATGAAGGAATAGATCAAAGAATTATTGATTCTATAGTTACGGATGAAATATCTATAGGGGATTATGTATTAACAGGGGGGGAACTTCCTGCACTAATTCTTATAGATTCAATTTCAAGGCTTATACCAGGTGTATTAAGTCAAAATGAATCCTTTGAGGAAGAATCATTTAAAGATAACTTATTAGAGTACCCTCATTATACTAGACCGAGAGAATTTATGGGAATGGAAGTTCCAGAAGTTTTACTATCTGGAAATCATAAGAAAATAGATGAGTGGAGAAATGAGAAATCTATTGAAATAACTAAAGAAAGACGTCCTGATTTATACAAAAAAGCTTGTAAATAAATAGGACATATAGTATAATAAAATCTGTTGAAAAATAAAACGGGCGTTCCTCTGCTTACAAATGGTCAAGTAATTAAGAGCGTCTATGATACCAGGAGGATTAAAATGAACGAAATATTAAGATCATTAGAGCAAGAGCAATTAAAAAATGAAGTTCCTAACTTTGGACCTGGGGACACTGTAAAAGTACACGTTAGAATAGTTGAAGGAAAAAGAGAAAGAATACAAGTATTCGAAGGTGTTGTATTAAAGAGACAAGGTGGAGGAGCTAGAGAAACTTTCACTGTAAGAAAAATATCTTTCAACGTTGGAGTAGAAAGAACATTCCCTGTTCATTCTCCAAAATTAGAGAAGATAGAAGTAACTAGAAAAGGTAAAGTAAGAAGAGCTAAACTAAACTACTTAAGAGGTAGAGTAGGTAAAGCTGCTAAGATAAAAGAAGCTAGATAATAAACTTTACTATACAGGGGACTGAGATTTCAGTCTCCTTTTTTACTATTAATTAGATTAAAATAAATTTTTATAAATATAATATAAATTATAAGTTTAGATAAAATAATTTGTGTTTTTAATATTAGAAAAAGGAGAAAATATATGAAAATACAAAGAATGACAGATGAATATTTAAGAGATGATAGTTTGCATATAAACTGGTATCCAGGGCATATGAAAAAACTAAAGACTTAGTAAGAAACAACTTAAAATTAGTCGATGTTGTTGTAGAACTTTTAGATGCAAGAATACCACTTAGTAGTAGAAACCCTGATATAGATAGATTTGTTGGAGATAAACCAAGAGTTGTAGTTTTAAACAAAAGTGATATATCAGATCAAAATAAATTAAATCAATGGGTTGATTATTACAAAAAAAGAGGAATAAAAGCTATACCTGTAGATACTTTAAAGGGAAAAGGCGTAAATAAAATAATAGAAGAATGTAAAAATGAAACTAGAGAAAAGATGGAAGCTTTAGTTAAAAAGGGGAGAATAGAAAGACCTATAAGAATAATGATAGTTGGAATTCCAAACGTAGGTAAATCTTCTCTTATAAACAAACTTACAGGAAGAAAAAGTACTCAAACAGGAGATAAGCCAGGAGTAACTAAAGGTAAGCAATGGGTTAAGTTAAAAGGTAACTTAGAGCTATTAGACACTCCAGGTATATTATGGCCTAAATTTGAAGATGAAGAAGTAGCTTTAAAATTAGCATTTTGTAGAGCGATAAAAGATGAAGTTTTAGACGTAGATACTTTAGGTCTTAAATTAATAGATAAATTAATGGAAATAGAACCAGAAAAATTAAAAGAAAGATATAAATTAGATGAGCTTGGAGAAACTCCTTTAGAAACTATGGATAAAATAGGAATTAAAAGAGGTCTGATTTTGAGAAAAAATGAATTAGATTATACAAGAATTGCAACAACAGTTCTGAATGAATTTAGAGATGGTAAAATTGGAAGAATAACCTTAGAAGTACCTAAAGATATTATTGATTGCTAAGTCTATGCTGATAAATAGAGAGTAGATAAAAAATAGAATCCTTCAAAACTAGTATTTCACTGTAGAGGGCCTATTTTTATAAAGTCTAAGCTCTATTTTTTTTCATTTATAGGTAAGCTATAAAATAAAATTTTTATGATAAAATTTAACTTAATAGTTGGAATGTTTGCAACAACCTAATTTCATAAAATATATAAAGTTAGATTTAATATTCATAATATTGTGTATATTGACAATATTATTGACAGTTAGAAAAAAGTATTATATAATATTTTCAGAATATTTAATCTAAATAAAAAGAAATTTTTAGGGGGCTTTAATATGAAAAATACGAACAAAGATATAATTATAGTGGGGTTTGCACTTTTTGCTATGTTCTTTGGAGCAGGAAATCTTATTTTCCCACCATTCTTAGGACTTATATCTGGTGAAAGTTGGATGACAGGATTCTCAGGATTTATATTAGCTGACGTAGGACTTGCATTACTAGCTATAGCAGCAGCAGCAAAATGTGGTGGAGATGTTAATAAGATTTTAGGAAGAGCAGGAAAATCGTTATCAAAAGTTGTAGGAATAGCTATAATGATTTGTCTAGGACCGTTATTAGCAATACCTAGAACAGCAGCTACAACATTTGAAATGGGTGTTCAACCTATAATAGGAAATTCTGTATCTCCAGTAATATTCTCTATAATATTCTTTGCAATAGTGTTATTACTTACAATAAGACCATCTAAGGTTGTGGATATAATAGGAAAAGTGTTAACACCAGCATTACTTGTTGCGTTAGCTCTTTTAATAATAAAAGGTATAATAACACCACTTGGACAAATAAGCCCGGACACTTTAGTAGACAACGTATTTTCAAATGGAGTATCACAAGGATATCAAACAATGGATGCGTTAGGAGCAGTTGCACTTTCAACTATAATAATTGCATCTTTACACAATAAAGGCTATGAAAGTAACTCAGAAAAAGTGAGTTTAACAATAAAAGCAGGTATAGTAGCAGGTATAGCTTTATGTTTTGTTTATGGAGGACTTACATTCTTAGGAGCAACTATATCTCAAAACTTTGCAGGACAAGATATAAGTTCAATATCTCAAGCTTCATTAATAGTTGGAATAACAGAACAATTACTTGGATATCCAGGTAAAGCTATACTAGGAATAATAGTATCTCTAGCTTGTTTAACAACAGCTATAGGATTAACATCAGCTACAGGACAATACTTTACTAAAATTACTAATAATAAATTAAAATATGAAGTAGTAGTAATAGTTGTATGTGTATTCAGTGCTATAGTATCTAACTTTGGAGTTGATACTATAATTAAATTCTCAGCACCAATACTTGATATGGTTTACCCAGTAACTATACTACTAGTAATAACAACATTATTTAAAGATCAAATTAAAAATGATAATGCTATAAAAGGGGCAGCGTATGTAACTTTAATAATAAGTGTATTAGGTGTAGTTAACTCATTATCTAGTACTTATGGATTGCCAGTACACATACCGTTCTTAGAATTATTACCATTTGCTAAATTAGGATTTAACTGGATAGTACCTGCAATAGTAGGTGGAATAGTAGGAAATTTTGTTAAGACAAATAACTGCATGAGTGTAGAATATGAATAATAGAGTTTAATATAAGAAAACATAAAGTCGTTGATAAAATTATCAACGACTTTTTATACTAAAAATTAAGTATAAGATATTAATTTAAAATTAAAATATATAAATAATGTTTAATACAGTAGACAAAAAGTGTATTTATATAAGGAAACTTTTATGTATACGTTGGAGGTATAGTATGAAAAAAATCATAAAAAGGGATAGAAGTATAGAAAAATTTAGTAAAGTAAAAATTGAAGATGCAGTTTATAAATCTACAATAAATAGTGAAAAAGGAATAGATAAAAACCTAGGAAATGAAATAGCAAATAAAGTTGAGGAAATTTTTAAAAACAGTGATAAATGTTTAAATGTTGAAGAAATTCAAGATTTAGTAGAAGTATTGCTTATGGAGTCTAATAGAAAAGATGTGGCAAAACACTATATTTTATATAGAGAAAAAGAGCTAATATAAGAAAAAACCTTGGGATATGGATGAATTACAAAAATCTATATGGAAAAATAAGTATAGATATAATAAAGAAAACTTCGATGAATGGATAAACAGAATATCTGCAAAAAATACTAGAATCGGTAAGTTAATAAGACAGAAAAAATTTCTATTTGCAGGTAGAATTTTAGCTAATAGAGGATTATATAAAGATGGGTTAAAAGTTACATACTCAAATTGCTACGTTTTAGAACCACCAAAGGATAATTTAGAAGATATATTTGATACAGCGAAAAAACTTGCAAGAACATTTAGTTATGGAGGTGGAGTTGGAATCGATATCTCTAAATTAAGACCTAGAGGCGCTAAGGTTAATAACTCTGCTAAAAATACAACTGGGGCAGTTTCATTTATGGAGTTATATAGTATGACTACAGGATTAATAGGGCAAAGAGGTAGACGTGGGGCTCTTATGATTTCTATTGAAGTAAGTCATCCAGATATAGAGGATTTTATAGATATAAAAACAGATTTAACTAAAGTAACAAAAGCTAATATATCAGTTAGAATAAATGATGAGTTTATGAAAGCTGTTGAAAATAATGAAACTTACAGATGTGAATTTATGGTAGATGGAAATAATGAACATGTTATAAAGGAAATAGACGCTAAAAAGTTATTTATGAAATTATGTAAAAATAATTGGGACTATGCAGAGCCAGGAATATTATTTTGGGATAATATAAAGAAACATCACCTTATGAGTGAGGATAAAGAATTTGATTATGCAGGAGTAAACCCTTGTGCAGAAGAGCCGTTACCAAGTGGAGGAAGTTGTTTGCTAGGGTCAATAAACTTAGCTGAGTTTGTGATACAACCATTTGGCACAAGTGCTACTTTTGATACTAATAAATTTAAAGCTTGCGTTAGAGAATCTGTAATAGCTCTAAATCAAGTTTTAGATGAAGGACTAGACTTACATCCATTACAAGAACAAAAGATAAGTGTTGATAAATATAGACAAATAGGATTAGGTGTTATGGGTATAGGAGATATGCTTATAAAAATGAATATGAGATATGGGTCTGATAAATCAATAGAGCTATGTAAATTCATAGCTAGAACCATGCTAAATGAAGCAGTTAAGCAGTCGTCATTACTAGCAAAAGAATATGGTCCGTTTAAAGAATATAAAAAAGAAGCTATTTTAAAATCTAAATTTTTCAATGATAATATAGATGATGAGATAAAAGAATTAGTTAAATTATATGGACTTAGAAACTCTCAACTTCTAACTATACCACCTACTGGATCTATATCTACTATGTTGGGAATAAGTGGTGGAATTGAACCTATATTTAATGTTTCGTATATAAGAAAAACTGAAAGTTTACATGATGAAGATGTATATTACAAAGTATATACTCCTATAGTAAAAGAGTATATGGATTTAAAAAATATAACTGATGAAAAAGATTTACCTGATATATTTGTAACGGCTATGAATTTAGATTATGAAGATAGAATAAAAATGCAACAAGCATGGCAGCAATATATTGATGCATCAATTTCATCCACTATAAATCTTCCTTACGAAACGACAGTTGAAGATGTGTATGAGATTTATATTAAGGCTTGGAAACACAACTTAAAAGGAGTAACTATATTTAGAGATGGATGTAAACGAAGTGGAGTACTTATAAATGAAAAACCTAAAAATGAAAAAGAAGAAAATAATTAAAAGAAGAAATATGTGTAACTGAAGATGATAAAAATGAAAAATTCATATGCCCAGAGTGTGGAAATGAACAAATGGCAAATACAGGAGGATGTAGTATTTGCTTAAAGTGTGGATACAGCGGGTGTAATTAATAAAATTTAAAATTAAAGTGCTTAAATTTATATTAAGCACTTTAATTTTTTGATAAAATATAAAGTAAAGATAAAAAATAAGGAGATAAAAGATGAAAGATAAAAGTGTTAAGGAAATAAATGCAATTATTGACTCGATAAGTACAGATGAGTATTTAAAGTATATAGACATCTTAAAGGATGATGAGAGAAAATCAGTTAAAAATATAGCTATAAAATTAGCTAAAAAACTAGATAAAATAAGAGCGGAAAATGAAAGATTAGAACTTATAAACACATTTGAAAATGAAGGATATGAAAAAGGATATACATATATTGGAGGAATAGACGAAGCAGGTAGAGGTCCATTAGCAGGCCCTGTTGTTGCAGCTGTTGTAGTTTTTAAGCCAGGAACTAAGATAGAAGGGATAAATGATTCTAAGAAACTGAGCGAAGCTAAAAGAGATGAGTTGTTTGATATAATAAGAGATCAAGCTCTTGATTATGGAATAGGTATAGTTCAAAGAGAAGAAATAGACAAATATAATATATTGAATGCAACATATATGGCTATGAAAAAAGCTATAAACTGCTTAAAGAAAACTCCAGATTATTTACTAGTTGATGCGGCACATGTGCCAGATGTGAGTATAGATCAAAAATCAATTATTAAGGGAGATTCTAAATCTATATCTATAGCCGCAGCTAGTATATTAGCAAAGGTTACAAGGGATAGCATAATGTATGAATATGATAAAATGTATCCTGAATACGGGTTTGCTTCTCATAAAGGATATGGAACGGACCAACATTACAAAGCTATTAGAGAGCATGGAATAACAACTATACATAGAAGAAGTTTTTAAAAATATATTATAGTGATATAATTTAATTATAAACTATGCTAAGGGAGAGATTTTTATGGACTATAAAGAAATGTTAAAACAAGCAAGAGAAAATCTAAATGGAAGTTGTAGAGTTTGCAAAGTTTGTAATGGAGTAGTTTGTGCAAGTGAAGTTCCTGGAATGGGAGGAAAAGGGACTGGAAGTGCATTTATAGAAAACTATGAAAGCTTAGATAAAGTAAAATTAAATATGAGGGTTATTCATAATGTGAAAAATCCGGACACAAATATAGAGATGTTTGGAAAGAAAATGAAAGCTCCTATATTTGCTGCGCCTATAACAGGCACAACACTTAATATGGGTGGTAAGTTAAGTGAAGGAGAATATATAACTAGTGTTGTAGATGGATGTTTAAAAAATGAAATTTATCCTATGGTAGGAGATACTGCAGTAGATGAATTTTTAATAGAAAATTTAAGAGTAATAAAAGAATTTGATGGAAATGGAATAGTATTTATAAAGCCTTGGGAGAATTCGGATATAAAAAGAAAGATTAAATTAGCTGAAGAGACAGGTGCATTTGCAGTAGGTGTAGATATAGATGCATGTGGATTAGTTACGTTATCGATGCATGGGAAAACTGTAGAGCCAAAGTCAATTGATGCTATAAAGGATTTAAAAGCATCTACAAACCTACCATTATATTAAAAGGTATAATGACTAAGGAAGATGCCTTAATGGCCGTAGAAGCTGGAGTAGATGCTATAGTTGTATCTAATCATGGAGGTAGAGTATTAGATCATACTCCAGGAGTATGTGATGTATTAGAAGATATAGCTTCAGTCGTTAAAGGGCAGGTTACTATACTTGCAGATGGAGGAGTTAGAACTGGTGTTGATGTGGTTAAAATGCTAGGACTTGGAGCAGATGGAGTTTTAATAGGAAGACCATTCGTAACAGCTTCATTTGGAGGACTTAGTGAAGGTGTAGATACGTATGTTAAGAAGGTTATAAATGAAATTGAATCCACTATGATTTTAACGGGGTGTCAAACTATAAAAGATATAGATGAGAAAGTAATATTTAAAAAAGCATAAATAAAAAAAGCTATCTCAAAATAGCGTATTAGTAAAAAGGTTAAAATATAAGGTTTGTTTCTAAAGCTGGAAAGACGCTTTAAAAGTCGCTAAACCTTACATTTTAACCTTTTACTACATTGTTTTAATTTGAAATAGCTTTTTTTATTTTGCTACATTTATAATGTCGGAAGAACCTATTATAGATGTAGTGTTATGTATGATTTTTGCCTTATCAAGTGGTAAATTATCTATTTTAGAAAATTGTTTTTCGTTTATTAAAGGTATTATTTCATATGTAAGTTTACCTTTTTTATTGTTATATTTATTAACCCATGTAGGTATGTATTCAACATTTGAAATTGTAGTTTCTCCAGTATTTAAGTTTTTGTCTATATCAATGTTAACAATAACACCATCCTCGGTATATTTTTTATTTAAAATCTCATTTCTTTGATTGCTTAAGAAATTTCCTAATGAATATATAACCAAAGTTTCATTATCATTTTCATCAGAATTTATCATTTCAATAGGCTGAACCATATGAGGGTGAGAGCCTATTATTATATCAACTCCATAATCACATAGTTTTTTAGCTAACTCTTTTTGAAATTTATTAGGTTGTCTTGTGTATTCATCCCCCCAGTGTAGTATAACAGCTTGAAGATCAGTTTCTTTATTGTTCATAACGTCTAAAGTATCTTTAATCTCATTAAATGCTATATCTACATAGCTTGAGTTAAAAATATTTAAATTGTTAAGGTCATTATAATTTACTGGCAATCCATTTAATGCTGTAGTACTTCCGTATACTTGTCCATAGGAAAAAGCAGTTACACCTAGCTTTACTCCGTCAATATCTTTTATTAAGAAGTTTTCATTTGTGTCATTTTTTTAGTACCGACATGTTCTATATTTTTAGAATTTAAAACATCTAATGTTCTGTATACTCCATCAGAACCCCTATCATATGTATGATTATTTATTGTAGATACTACATCGATTCCACTATTTTTTATTGCATCAGCCAATTCATCAGGTGAATTGAATTTTGGAAATGAACTATACTTTGCTTTAGGGCCAGCTAAAGTTGTCTCTAAATTTCCTATAGCTAAATCGGATTTAGATATATATGGTTTTACATATTTAAAGTTATTATCGAATGAATATGTATTAGTATCTTTATCAAACTGAGCTTTTAATTGATCATCATGAGCCATTATATCCCCTATTGCGCTTATAGTTACATTTTTTACACTATCATTATCATTTGCTGTTTTTGTTAAGTTAATTTCAAAAACCTTACCTTTAAATATATTTAATGCTAAAGATGACATTATAAAAAATAGGCATAATGAAATTGCAGAAATTATAATAATTTCACTTTTCTTATTTTTAGTTTTCTTTTTTTTGATGTTTCGCTTCATAAATCCTCCAAATTCCCCAAATTAATATATATTAAATCATAATCTTATGAAAATAATTATCAAGGCTTAAAAGGTTACATTTAAAAATTGTATACTAAATAAAAGTATTGACTATACTTTAAAAAAATCAAAATAAAAGGTAATTTTTATGAATAATATACAAAAAGGTAATTTAGGCGAAAAAATAGCAACAAATTATTTAAGATCTAAAGGAGCTTACATATTAGAAAACAACTACAAATTAAAATTTGGAGAAATTGATATAATAGTAAAGTTAAATGAAGAATTAGTATTTGTAGAAGTTAAAGCAAGAAGTAATATAAACTTTGGATATCCGTCAGAAGCTGTAAATTACAAAAAGCAAATGAAAATAAAAAGTGTTGCTAAATATTATATAGTTAAAAATAAATTAGAAAAAGTTCCAATAAGGTTTGATGTTATAGAAGTTTATTTGAAAAATAATGAAATAAACCATATTGAAAATGCTTTTTAAATAGTAATAAAAAAGAGGTAGTAAAATGTTAAGTATTATAAACTCAAGCACCTTGGTAGGCATTGAAGGAATAATAGTAGATGTAGAGGTTGATATAACTAATGGAATACCAAGCTTCAATATTGTTGGGCTAGCAGGAGCATCTATAAAAGAATCTAGAGAGCGGGTAAAGTCTGCGATCTTAAATAGTGGATATAAATTTCCAAACTCAAGACTAGTGGTAAACTTATCTCCAGCAGATATGAAAAAAGAAGGCGCTTACTTTGATTTACCTATATCTATAGGAATATTAAGAAACTTTATAAATGAAAGTGATGAATACTTAAATGAAAGTTTATTTATAGGAGAACTATCATTAGATGGAAAACTAAGAAAAGTAAAAGGTATTTTATCTATAGTTATAAATGCTAAGAATAAGGGTATAAAAAGAGTATTTTTACCCAAAGAAAACGAAAGAGAAGCTTTATTTGTAAAAGAAATAGAAATAATACCTGTTAAAACATTGAAAGAGTGCATAGGATTTATAAATAAAGAAATAGATATAAAGAAAGAAAAATTAAAATTTATTCAAACTAAAGAAAATTATGATGAAGATTTTTCAGATATAAAAGGAAACTATTTTGTAAAAAGAGGAGCAGAAATAGCAGCAGCAGGTAATCATAATTTTTTAATGATAGGCCCCCCTGGATCAGGAAAGACTATGATTGCAAAAAGAATGATAACAATACTTCCAAGTATTAATGAAGAAGAAACATTGGAAGTAAGTAAGATATATAGTGCAGCAGGGCTTTTAAAAGCAAATGAAGGAATTTTTTTAAATAGACCATTTAGATCCCCGCATCACACTGCAACTAAACAGGCATTGATAGGAGGTGGTGTTGATGCAAAACCTGGAGAGGTTGTACTAGCGCATAGAGGTATACTTTTCTTAGATGAGATAGCTGAATTTGATAGGAAAATATTAGAAACACTAAGGCAGCCTATAGAAGATAAGTATATAAATATATCAAGAGTAAAGATGAATTTAAAATATCCATGTAATAGCATGTTTATAGGAGCTATGAATCCATGCCCATGCGGATACTATATGTCAAATACAGAATGTAAATGTAGTACAAGTGATATAAATAGGTATTTAGGTAAAATTTCAGGGCCGCTATTAGATAGATTTGATATGTTTATAGAAGTAAACTCTATACCTTATGAAGAATTCAATAGTAATAAAAAAGAAGAGAGTTCAATAGACATAAAACTAAGAGTAGAAAATGCAAGAAAAATTCAAAAAGATAGATTTAAAAATGATGTTATAGATTTCAATAATGAAATTAAATCTTCTAAATTAAATTTATATTGTAGGTTAAGTGATGAAGCTGATGAAGTATTGAAGTTAATTTTTAATAAGTATAGGCTAGGAAACAGGAGTTATACAAAGTTAATAAAAACTGCTAGGACTATAGCTGATTTAGATAATAAAAAATTAATTGAACAAAATCATGTACTAGAGGCATTTTCATTTAGAAAAGCTTACTACAATTATTTTATGGATGAATAAATAAGTTTTAATTTAGAGGTGAGTTATGAACAAAAAAGATATATACTTATGGTTATTATCTATAGGAGGTATAGGTAATAAAACTATAGAAAAAATTGAAGACAGTGTAGATAATATTGAGCAACTTATGGACCTACCAGATAAAGATATACTAAAAATTGAAAATTTAAATTTAAATATTAAACAGAATATAGTAAAATATAAAAGTCGTGCTTATATAGATTCGCTAAAAGAGGATTTATATAAACATGGGGTAAGCTATATAGGAAAGAATGAGAGTACATACCCCTCTAAATTAAGACATATTTACAATGCTCCTAGTGTACTTTTTTACAAAGGAGATATAAATCAATTAGACAAGTTATCTTTAGCTATGGTAGGATCTAGAAAACCTACATCTTATGGGATTTGGTGCGCTCAAAGTTTAAGTGAAAAATTATCTAACTATAATATAAACATAGTAAGCGGTATGGCTATGGGAATAGATGAGCACTCACATAAAGGTTGCATTAAAGGATCATCAAAGACTATAGCTGTGTTAGGATCAAGCGTAGAGAATCCACTTCCTAAGAAAAATCTTAATCTATCTAATAAAATATTAGAAGAGGGAGGCCTTTTAGTATCAGAATATAATGTAGGACATCCTGTTGCTCCATCAAATTATCCAGCTAGAAACAGAATAATAAGTGGACTAAGTGATGGAGTTATAGTAGTAGAGGCAACAAAGAAAAGTGGAGCTTTGATAACCGTTGACTTTGCACTTGAACAAGGTAAAAACGTTTTTGCAATTCCGGGTAATATTAACTCTGATATGAGTAAAGGTTGTCATATGATAATAAAAGATGGTGCAAAGCTTGTTGATGATATAGAAGATATAATAAATGAATATAATTTAAAAAAATTTAATAAAATAGCTAATGATAGCAATAGCAATGGATTAACATATGTACAGCAAAGCATTTTTGATATTATTGAAACAAAAGGAAGCTTGCATATAGATAGAATTTGTGATTATACTAATATGAATATACAAGATATAAATTGCATTTTAAATATGCTTGAAATAGAAGGTAAGATAATAGAAATGCGAAACAAGATATATAGTGTAAAATAAAAATTGTGGGGGTGTGGATATATGGCAAAAAGCTTAGTCATCGTTGAGTCGCCTGCAAAAGCTAAAACCATAGAAAAATTTTTAGGAAAAAGTCATTATACAGTAAAGGCATCTGTAGGGCATATAAGAGATTTACCTAAGAGTAAATTAGGAGTAGATATAGAGAATAATTTCGAACCTCAGTATATAAATATAAGAGGTAAAGGGGATGTAATAAAGGAATTAAAAAAAGAAGCTAAAAAAGCGAAACAAGTTTTTCTAGCAACCGACCCCGATAGAGAAGGAGAAGCTATATCTTGGCATCTATCACATATATTATCATTGGATGAAACTGAAAATTGTAGAATTGAATTCAATGAAATAACTAAAGATGCTATAAAAAAAGCTATAAAAAGTCCTAGAAATATTAAACTAGATTTAGTAGATGCGCAGCAGGCAAGACGTGTTCTAGATAGATTATTAGGATACCAAATAAGTCCTATACTTTGGCAAAAAGTTAGAAAAGGGCTTAGTGCAGGTAGAGTTCAATCTGTTACGACAAAATTGATATGTGATAGAGAGAAAGAAATAGAAGCTTTTGATCCAAAAGAATACTGGACTATAGAATTAGATGCTAAAACAAAAGAAGGTAAGGATGTTACCTTAAAATTCTATGGAGAAAACGATAAGAAGGTAGAACTTGAAAACGAAGGTCAAGTAAATGAAATACTAGACAGAATAAAAGGTAAAGATTTAACAGTAGATAAAATAGAGTCAAAATCAAGAAGGAAATCAGCTCCTAAGCCATTTACAACAAGTATGTTACAACAAGAAGCTGCAAATAAGCTTGGTTTTACAACTAAGAAAACTATGATGGTAGCACAAGAATTATATGAAGGTGTAGACATAGAAGGAGAAGGAACTCTAGGTTTAATTTCATATATAAGAACTGATTCAAAGAGAATATCAGAAGAAGCTAAAGAAAAAGCTAAAGAATTTATATTAGAAGAATATAGTGATAAATACTATAAATTTGAAGAAAATAAAAAAGCTAAAGCTGAGTCTAAAAAAGTTCAAGATGCTCATGAGGCAATAAGACCTACATCTGTAGATAGAACACCGATTAGTATAAAAGCCTCTCTAAGTAGAGATCAATATAAGTTATACGATTTAATATGGAGAAGATTTGTTGCAAGTCAAATGGAAGACTCTGTGTTTGATACTTTAAACTTAACTTGCAAAGTAGATAATTTAGTATTTAAGGCTACAGGATCAAAATTAAAATTTGATGGATATACTAAAGTATATAACTTTACAGATAGAGAAGATAAGATTATTCCAACTGTTCACGAAAAAGACTTATTATCATCACAAGAAGTTAGACACTCTCAACATTTTACTCAACCGCCAGCTAGATACACAGAAGCTAGCTTAGTAAAAACTTTAGAAGAATTAGGTATAGGAAGACCATCTACTTATGCACCAACAATAGCTACTATATTAAATAGAGAATATGTTGAAAAAAATGCATCTAGCTTATGTCCAACTGAGCTAGGAAAAATAGTTACTAATATACTAGAAGAAAACTTCCAAAAATTTGTTGATGTAGATTTTACAGCACAGATGGAAAATATGTTAGATGATGTTGCAGAGGGAGACACATATTGGAAAGAAGTTGTAGCAGATGTGTATGCACCATTAAAAGAGGCTATAGAAGTAGCAATTGAAAATATTGAAAAAGTAAACATGGATGAAGAAACTGATGAAATTTGTGAAAACTGTGGATCTAACATGGTTATAAAATATGGAAGATTTGGTAAGTTTATAGCTTGTAAAAACTATCCAGAATGTAAGACAACTAAGCCACTAGTAAATAAAGTAGGCGTAAAATGTCCTAAATGTGGAAAAGGTGATATAATTCTTAGAAAATCAAAAAAAGGTAAGGCCTTTTATGGATGTTCGAATTATCCAGAATGTGATTTTATATCATGGAATAAACCTACTGGAGAATTATGTAGTGAATGTAATTCATATTTAATTGAGAAGGTAACAAAATCAGAAACTAAGGTAATTTGCTCTAATAAAGAGTGTAAAAAAGAGAAAAATTTAGAAAATAATGATAAAAGCAATGAATAATGTAAAATAATGTGTCTAAAACCAATTTATAGTATTGAAAAAGATTTGAAATTATGATAATATGACAGTGCTAAAGTAAGAACGTTAAAATAATATAAATGTATTAAGGGTATAAAAGTGGCCAAACTTCATGAGGAGATGATAATAGATGGCAAGCGAAATGCTAGAAAAAACACGAAAAATTAACAAAACATTACAAACTAGTGGTGGAAGTAATGTGTCATTTAATTTATTAGCTGAAGCATTAGGTGAAGTTTTAAGTTCGAATGCTTATGTTGTAAGTACTAAAGGTAAAATATTAGGTGTTTACCTTAACGTTGAAAAAGACAGCTCAGTTATAGAAGATGAAAAAACACATAAAAAGATGTTCCCAGAAGCATATTCAAAAATATATTAAAAATAAACGAAACAAAAGAAAACTTAACTGGGACAGAAATGATAGAACTTCTTCCATACGAAGAAGATAGAAAAGAAAAATATTTAACAATAGTTCCAATATTATGTAGTGGACAAAGATTAGGTACATTAATACTTGCGAGATACGATCAAATGTTTACAGATGACGACTTAGTAATAGCAGAATATAGTGCAACGGTTATAGGGCTTGAAATATTAAGATCTATAGGTGAAGAGCTAGAAGAAGAAATGAGAAAGAAAGCTGTAGTTCAAATGGCTATAGGAACATTATCATATTCTGAATTAGAAGCTGTAGAGCATATATTCGAAGAATTAAGCGGAAGAGAAGGACTACTTGTTGCAAGTAAAATTGCAGATAGAGTCGGAATAACAAGATCTGTAATAGTAAATGCACTAAGAAAGTTTGAAAGTGCAGGGGTTATAGAATCTAGATCGCTAGGAATGAAAGGAACTCATATAAAAGTTCTTAACGACAAATTAATAGAAGAATTAGAAAAGTTAAAGTCTAATTAATCATAAAAAATAAGACATCCAGAAGGATGTCTTATTTTTTTTCATAAATAATCATTAAATCTAACTAATTGTAATATGTATTAATATACAAGTATTTAGGAGGGATTTAATGATTACGTCAATGGCGGCTAAACATGCTATTTGGCCACAAGAAGAAGATATGATATTTAACTTGTCTAAAAGGGCACAAATATGTGAAAAAGAAAAGGGAAAAGAAAATGTTATAAATGCTACTATAGGAGCACTTATGGATGATGAGGGAAACCTTATAACTTTAAAATCAGTTTATGATGAATATAAAAACTTAGATAACAAACAAATAGCGGCATACGCTCAAATTGCAGGGCAAAGCGACTATATAGAAGCAGTAAAAAAAGCTTGTTTTAAAGAATTTATGCCAAACAGCAGTATAAGAGTAGTTGCATCTCCAGGAGGGTCTGGATCTATAAAGTTAGCAGTTTTTAATTATACAGAAAATCAAGAAACTATACTTGTACCAGATTGGTATTGGGGACCATATAAAATTATTTGCGAAGAGATAAATAGAAATATTACAAACTATGAGTTATTTAATAAAGAAGGAAATTTTAATTTTGAATCATTTAAAAAGCAATTTATGGATTTATCAAAAAACAAGATAGAATTTTTTCTATATTTAATACACCCGCTCATAATCCAACTGGATATACAGTTTCTGATGAAGAATGGGACAAAATACTGAATTTATGTAAGCAAACTGTAAAAGACACAAATAAAAAAATAACTTTATTTGTAGATGTAGCATACATAGATTTTTCAGGTAAAGGAGCTAATGACACTAGAAGATTTTTCAAAAAGTTTGAAAACCTACCTGAAAATATATTGATAATTATAGGATTTAGTATGTCGAAAGGATATACGGCATATGGAATGAGAAGTGGGGCTTGCTTATGTGTATCTAGTAATAAAGACATAGCTGATGAGTTTTATTACTCATGTTCACATTCTGCAAGAGCAAATTGGTCAAATTGCAATAGAGGAGCTATGGAGTTATTAACAAGAATTATAAATGATGAAGAAAAGCTAAAAAGATATGAAGATGAAAAAAATTCATATAAATCAGTTTTAAAAGAAAGAGCTAAAGCATTTGTAGATGAAGCTAGAGATATAGGGTTAGATATACTTCCATATAGAGATGGATTCTTTGTAAGTATACCTTGTAAAAATCCTATAAAAGTATGTGAAAAAGCCATAGAAAGTAATTTATATACTATACCATTAAAAATGGGAGTAAGATTTGCTGTATGTGCTGTAAATAAAGAAAAGTGTAAGATTGCACCTAGAATCTTAAAAGAAGCAATTGACCTAGTTGATTAAATTTAAAGTAGAAAAACTTAAGGATTATAAAAATAGGGGGATAAAAATGAAACTATTAATGACTGGAAATGAAGCAATAGCTCGTGGAGTTTATGAAGCAGGAGTTAAGTATGCATCTGCGTACCCAGGAACTCCAAGTACTGAGATTTTAGAAAATGTAGCTACATACAAAGATAGCATATTAGCAGAATGGGCACCAAATGAAAAAGTAGCACTTGAAGCAAGTATAGGAGGTTCTATAGCTGGAGCTAGGACTCTAGCGTGTATGAAACATGTAGGGGTTAATGTAGCAGCAGACCCACTATTTACTTTTGCATATACCGGCGTAAATGGAGGATTAGTATTAGTTTCAGCTGACGAGCCAGGAATGCATTCGTCTCAAAATGAACAAGATAATAGAAATTATGCTAAGTTTGCAAAAATAGCTTTGTTTGAACCATCAACTAGTCAAGAAGCTAAAGATATGTTAAAAGAAGCTTATAGTGTAAGTGAAGAATTTGATACTCCGGTTTTATATAGAGTGACAACTAGATTATGTCACTCAAAAGGTATAGTAAATTGTTCAGAAAGAGAAGAAGTAGAAGTAAAAAATTATGTAAAAGATGTACAAAAACGAGTTACTGTTCCAGCGTACTCTAAAGGTCTTAGAATTAAAGTTGAAGAGAGATTAAATAAGTTAAAAATATACTCAAATAAAACTGATTTAAACTACATAGAACTAAATAGCGAAGATATAGGAATAATAGCTAGTGGTGTTTGCTATAACTATGCAAAAGAAGTATTTAAAGATAATGTATCATATTTAAAATTAGGGTTTACAAATCCATTGCCAGATGTAAAAATAAAAAAATTTGCTAGCAAAGTTAAGAAGATATATGTAATAGAAGAAAATGATAGATTTATAGAAGATCAAGTAAAAGCTATGGGAATCGATGTAATAGGAAAAGATATATTCCCATACACAGGAGAAATGACTCCAGATGTAATAAGAAAGGTTATGTTAGGTGAAGAGAAAAAAACTATAGAATATAATGAAGATTTAGTAGTTGGAAGACCTCCAACATTATGTTCAGGATGTCCACATAGAGGATTTTTCTATGAAATAGGAAAGAGAAAAAATGTTATGGTTTCAGGAGATATAGGCTGTTATTCACTAGGTTTTGCAAGTCCATACAATGCATTAGATTCAATAGTATGTATGGGAGCAAGTTTAAGTGTAGGCCATGGAGCACAACAAGTGTTTAATATGAAAGAAAATAATAACATGAGAGTAGTTGGAGTTTTAGGAGACTCTACATTCTTCCATACTGGAATAAACTCACTTATAGATATAGCATACAACCAAAGTAATGCAATATCTGTAATTTTAGATAACAGAATAACAGGTATGACAGGTCATCAACAAAATCCTGGAACAGGATATACATTACAAGGAAAAGAAGTAAAAGAATTAGATATTGAAAAATTAGTTTTAGCTTGCGGTATAAATCATATAAGAACAATAGATCCAAATAACTTAAAAGAAGTAAATGATGCACTAGATTGGGCACTTAAACTAGATGAGCCTAGCGTTATAATAACAAGATGGCCATGTGTACTTAAAAAGTTTTCTAAAGAAGATAAAGAAGAGTTTAAAGGCGCATTCAAGCAAAAATGTAATGTAGATAAAGATTTATGTATAGGCTGTAAGCTATGTATAAAATCTGGCTGTCCATCTATATCATTTGATAAAGAAACTAAAAAAGCATGTATTGAAAAAACTAGCTGTGTAGGATGTGAAGTATGTTCACAAATATGTCCAAAACAAGCTATATATAAGGGGGATAAATAAATGACAAAGAGCGTACTTTTAGTTGGAGTTGGGGGTCAAGGTACTATACTTGCGAGCAAGCTTCTAACAATTGGTCTTATGGAATCAGGATATGATGTAAGGATGAGTGAAATACATGGGATGAGTCAGCGTGGTGGATCTGTATCTTCTCAAGTTAGATATGGTGATAAAGTTTATTCTCCAGTTATAGAAAAAGGCGGAGCTGATATTTTAGTATCATTTGAAAAAATGGAAGCATTAAGATGGTTAGAGTACTTAAAAGATAATGGGAAAATAATAGTCAATGACTATCAAATAAATTCAATGCCAATATTAAATGGAAAAGCTGAATACAAAGGAAATGAAATAAGTGAAGAATTATTAAGAGTTGGAGCCAAATTAATAAATGCATCAAAGAGTGCTATTGAACTTGGAAATCCAAAAACGATGAATATAATTTTACTTGGAAGCTTAGTGAAATCTATGAACCTTGAACATATTGACTGGAATCAAATTATAAGTGATAATGTAAAAAAGGAGTTTGTTGACATAAATATAGAAGCATTTAAAGTAGGAATGAATTTAGTCAAAGGGGAGTAGTTTATGGGATACAAAATATTAGCGATTAATCCAGGTTCAACATCTACTAAAATTGCAGTATATGAAGATGAAAATATGCTTTTTTCAAAAAGTATAAATCATAGTGCAAGTGAATTAGAAAAGTATAATAGTATAACTGATCAGTTTGAAATGAGAAAAGAAAAAATTTTAAATATCCTCGAGGAAAACGATTTTAAAAAAGAAGGATTAGATTCTATAGTTGGAAGAGGTGGGATACTTCCGCCTGTAAAATCAGGAGCTTATTTAGTAAATGATGCTATGGTAGATAGGTTGAAGAATAAACCTATAATAGAACATGCATCAAACTTAGGAGCGCTTATTTCTTATGAAATAGCTAAAGAAATAGGAGTAAATGCATATATATACGATAGTGTAGCAGTTGATGAATTAGATGATGTAGCTAGAGTATTAGGGTTTCCAGAAATAAAGAGAAATTGTTTGAGTCATGCATTAAATTCAAGAGCTATGGCTATTAAATTTTCAAAGGAAAAAATAGAGATTATAAAGATATGAATTTAATAGTAGCACATCTTGGAGGAGGAATAACTATAGCTGCACATAAAAATGGGCACATGGTAGATGTAGTTTCTGATGACGAGGGTCCATTTTCTCCAGAAAGAAGTGGAAGAATACCTGTTAAAAAGGTTGTAGATATGTGCTTTAGTGGTAAATATACTCAAAAAGAAATGATGAAAAAAATTAGAGGAAAAGGTGGAATAGTAGGGCATTTAAATACTGTAGACATTAGAGAAGTTGAACAAATGATTGAAAACGGTGATGAAAAAGCTAAATTAATATATGAAGCTTTAATTTACCAAGTTGCAAAGGGAATTGGGGAGTTATCTACAGTTTTAGATGGAGATGTGGATGCAATTATTTTAACTGGAGGAATTGCATACTCTAAAAATTTAACTAAAAAACTAAGTGATAAAGTAAGATTTATTGCACCAGTAACTGTACTAGCAGGAGAAAATGAGTTAGAAGCTCTTTCTTATGGAGCGTTAAGAATTTTAAAAGGCGAAGAGAATTATAGAGAATATGAAGAACTAATCGAAGATTTAAGTTTCAATTAAAATAAAAAGAGCTGACTAATATATAGAACGCTTAAGATAACTTTGTATGATTTGCTCCATGAAAGCAAAATTCGCTTTCAAAATGTCGCTAAATCATACAAAGTTATCATCAGCTATATATTATAGTTAGCTCTTTTTATTTTGTAAATAATATAGTGGGGGGACTATTTAGTTACAAAAGTTTCGCAAGATGCATCTTGCATGTTTATTTGAACAGACTCGGCCTTACAGCATCCGCTATCATTGTGCTTACAGTGATCTGCAGCACAAGAGATAGAATGAGTTTTAGCACAAGTACATTCTCCAGAACAGTTGGTAAATGAGCTTGATGCTTTATCTTGGTAAGTTGCACAGTTTGTTTGAGATGTTGTTTTTGCTCTCGAACCTTTTACTTGAATTCCAGATGCATAACAGCCTCCACTGTTGTTATATGCACAACTTGTAGCTGAACAGTTTATAGGATTTGACATATAAATACCTCCAAAATAAAATAAATTCATAGTCATTTGACTATGAATTTATTATTTGTTTATTTTAAAAAAATATTAGTAGTATATAAATTTAATTTCTTAAACAGTTTTCACAAAGTACATTTACATCATCAAAAGTTTCACGCCCGAAGTTGTCATTTATATGGTAAACATTTAAATTGTCGCTACATCCACACTTAGAACATTCATAGTCATAATAATCTAAAGCTTTTTCTTTAAATAACTTCCAATGTAGCGAGTTTAAGTAAGATGCATAATCAACTTGGATAGCTGACTCTAAAAATTTTAAATATAAAGTATCTAAATCAACATGATTTAAATTAGTATATTCTGGGCTAAAATCATTGCATGAATCTCCATTTAAAGGAGTACTATTTGAAAGCACACATTTTATATCATAAGTAAAATCATCATTAGGACCCTCTAAAGAAAGATGATTACAATAGGAACAACATTTTTTCGGTAGTTTTTCCTCTAAAACTTTTATCTTTGTATTCATAAATTAATCCTCCCCCAAATGGTTATTTGTACAAGTATATTAAAAAAAGTAAGCCATTATGATAAAAATAATATGACAAAAACTTTATTTCAAGGATTCTTAAATATTAAACCGAAATAGTTAATATTAAAAAATTATTTTTGGAGAATAAATATGAAAACTATTGAGTTTAATAAATTAAGAAAAATTACTAACAACGAAGTTAATAATAGGCTTAATGACAAAAATATAAAAGATATAAGCTCTTATGAATTCAATAAATATATAAAAATAGATGAGATTTTAGATTTGAAAATTGTTAAAAAAACACAATTTGAAAGTAGAAAGATAAAGGATATTCAATTTGAAAATATAGAATTTATAGATTGTAGCTTTGAAAATAGTATATTCATAAATTGCAAATTTAATAAAGTTAAGTTTATAAATTGTAGCTTTAAAAATTCAATATTAAGATATAATCAATTAAATAATCTTATAGCTGAACATAGTAACTTTAAAAAAAGTATTTTTATTAACTGTCATATGGATTTTATGACAATCAAGGATTGTGATTTAAAATCATTTAAATTAACTGAGTCTTATATATATAACTTAGAATTTGATGATAGTTTAGTGACTAAGTTTAATGAAGATACATTCTTTGACGAATTAAATAATGAAAGTTATGAAAGTTGCTATAAATTTTATAGAACTATAGCTTATAAATTTCAAGAAAATAATTTGTTAGCTAAATATGGTGAATACTTATATATTTATAAAACTACAGAACGAAAAACTTTAAAGGGAATAAAAAGGTTTAAATCAGATGCACTTTGGTTAATTTGTGGATATGGAGAAAGGCCAACTTATGCACTTATAACGTCTTTAGAACTTATATTTTTATTTACTATACTATATCTAATCTTTGGGCTTAAAATAGGAAGTGAAATTATATCTTATAAAGAACTTTTTTTACAGAGAAATCAGCAAATGTTATGGTAGATGATTTTGTGAGAGCATTTCATTTTAGCATAGTTACATTTACAACGGTTGGTTATGGAGATATAACTCCATTTGGATATAGCATATTTTTATCAGGAATAGAAATGTTTTTAGGGGTAACAATGGTTGGTATTTGGACAGCAACGCTTGCAAGAAAAATAAATAGATAAAAATTCAAATAGGATATATCTATACTATAACGTTGTTATATAGATATATTCTATTTTACAATGTCTGAAAATTCTATGTATAATAAAAAGAGCTTGAGTGTAAAAAAATGTAAATTAAAGGGGAAAAAGGAAAAAATAAAGGAGGAGAAATGGCAAAAGTTTTAGTAGAGTTTATAAATACATGACCTACATGCGATGAGCATGGAATGCTAATAAAAAGGTTAGGAGAAGTTTACAAAGAAAAGCTAGATATAAAATTATATCAAGCAGGAAAAGATTTTACTTATTTAAAAAAATACGGAATTATAACAAAGGAACTATGATTATAAATCAAAGAAAAAATATGATAGACTTTCAAAGGATGTAATAGAAAAAGCAATAATAGAAGCCATAAACAATTAGAGGAGAATTAAATGTATATTTTAGATTTTTTTAAAGATGTAGTACTAGCGTCTATAAGTATATTAAATGGAGCCTCAGGATGGCTAATAATAAGCTTTATAATAGCAGGTCTACTACACAATCTAATAAGTCCAGAAAAATTTCAAAAATCTCTTGGAAATAAAAAAATATCATCACTATTCAAAAGTACAGTTTCAGGAATGTTACTTCCTATATGTAGTTGTGGGGTTATACCTATAGGTATAAGCATGTATTACTCTGGCGCTTACCTAGGTCCAGTTTTAGCTTTTATGACATCAACTCCAATTATCAATCCAATAGCAGTAGTATTAAGTTTAGGATTATTAGGGCCAGATATAACTATTATTTATGTTATATCGGGATTTGTCGTGCCAATAATAGTAGGACTTTTAGGAAACTACTTAGGTAAAAATGAACTATGTATAAACCAACAAGAGGATGAAGAAATAGCTATTGAGCTAGAAGAAGAAGAGTTAAGCTTTAAAGAAAAAGTGATAGAAGGATTAAAATGGTCATTTTCTGAATTAGCACTTACAATTAGCAAATATGTTGTAATAGGTATGTTTGTTGCAGGTTTTATAACAACGGTGTTTCCAAGTAGCATAATTC
Organism: Paraclostridium sp. AKS73; assembly: GCF_025671395.1. NCBI lineage: Bacteria > Bacillati > Bacillota > Clostridia > Peptostreptococcales > Peptostreptococcaceae > Paraclostridium > Paraclostridium sp. AKS73. The sequence goes on from NZ_JAIXHU010000001.1 coordinate 225,171, forward strand.
AAAAATACTTAGGAAATCCAGGTGTACTGTCTTTGGGTAGTATAGCAGTACTTGCATGTATTATGTATGTTTGTGCAGTTGGACATATACCATTTATTGCGGCACTAGTAGCAAGTGGTGCATCACCAGGAATCGCTATAACATTTTTAATAGCTGGAGCTGCTACTAATTTACCAGAACTTATAAGTATGTATAAAGTAATAGGAAAGAGAACTGTAGCTATATATTCTATAACACTCACAACGTGCTCATTAGTTATTGGGTATATAACAAACTTGCTTTTAATTGGAAAGGCTACAAATATAAATATGAGTTACACTAAGGAATCTATAAGTATAGCTAATACTATAATGTTAAATATACCTGATTCGGCAAAATATATATGCTCATTTATAATATTTATATTTTTCATAAAAGCTATAATGCCTAGCTTAAGAAAGGTTGCAAAAATGAAGCGTAAAAAACTTTTAATAATACTTTCTATAATAGTAGTTTTAATTGGAATTTCAGTATACAGCAAAGAAAAAAATAAGCAAGAAAGTAACCTACCAGATGTAAATGAAGAGTATTTAAGTTATTTTAAAGAAAATGTAAAATATGAAAAAATACTTACGTACGCACAACACGATATAAATAACGATAAAGTAGATGATTTATTAGTGGTTTACAAAAAAGGCAATAATCACAATGAAATGGTTGGAATTATAAGTGGCGATGAAAACGTTTATATAACAGAACCTATAAGAGCACCTATAGATGATATTTTAATAGAATTTAAAAATATAGATGATAAAGATGAAATGGAACTTATATTATCTGGATCTAAAAATGGGAATGTAGGATATGCAATATATAGGTTAGAAAATAAAAAATTAATAGATTTATTCGGTGAAGGCATGAATGCATGTTGCTAATATAAATTCAACAAAGGGGAGAATTAAAAATGAAAATTTCAAACAAGGTAAAGTCATTAGTACTAATAGGTGCAATAAGTACTACTGTTTTAACAGGATGTAGTAGTAAGGAAAGTAAACAAGAAACTTCAACAAAAGGTAGTTCAGATTATGCAATTAAATTAGGTTATTATAATTGTGACCACATGACGGCTGCTCCAGTTGCTGTGGATGCTGGGATTTATAAGGATTTAGGTCTTAACGTTCAAGCTGTAGGTAACGGAAAAGTACCAGAAGCTATGGCAGCTGGACAAATGGATGCAGGGTATATTGGTACTAAAGGATTAGTTGGAGCTATACCAAAAGGATCACCAATAGTTGTAGCTGCAAATAACCATAGAGGTGGATCTGAATACTTAGTAGTTGCAAATGATATAAAGGACCCTAAAGAACTAATAGGACAAAAAATAGCGTCAGATCCAGATGGTGATTTACTATGGACTACAGATTATGGGCCAGAAACAGGTCTTCCAGTAGACTCATCTAAATATCAAGTTGTAAATATAGACTCTAGTAAAGATGCATACTTAGCATTAAAAACAGGTCAAATAAAAGCATTCAGTACATGTGATCCATGGGGATCTGTAGCGGAAAAAGAAGGTGTTGGAAAGATAATTTCATCAACTCAATATAAGGAGAAAAATACAGGAAAAGAATATAACTGTTGTTCATTCTCATTAAATACAAACTTTATAAAAGAACATCCAGACTTAGCTGAAAAAATGGTTTTAGCACATACAAAAGCTATAGAGTATATATATACAAACCCAGTTAAAGCAGCAAAAATATTTGCTAAAAACTATAGTGTAGATGAAGAAGTAGCATTAATGACTATATATAAAAAGACTGTAGGAGAAGGAAGAACTCTTACATGGAAAATAACTGGAGATGAATATAAAAATAATTTAGATATGTATAAAGATAATAAGGCATTAGATGAAATACCTGATTATGATAAAGTTGTAAATGATAAGCTTTTAAAATCTTGTGGAGCAGATGATTTTGATAAATTTATAAAAGAAAAAGTAGATCCAGTATTCCCTAAAGGTATGAGCTATGAAGATTGGAAAGCAAAGGCAATGGAGATAGATGGACAAAACTAAAAATATAATTTTAGGTTTAATTATTATAATAGGAAGCTTAGGAATATTATTTTTTAATCCTAAGACTGAAAAATAGATGGAAATATAAGAATAGGGGTATCAGATGATACCTCTGGTTTTATCATTGATTATATGATAAACAAAGATTATTTTACAGATATTGAAATTGAAAATTTAATAGAGACATATTCTATAAATGATTGTTGAGCAAGTACCATGCAGTGGGCTCTGAGTTCAGAGCAAATAGATATGGCTATAATTTGCAAAGAAGCAGCGAAAAAATTTGTAGAGTATGATGAAAATTTTGAAATTGTAGATACTGTAGTTCAAAACTCTGATATATTTTTAGTTAAAAATGAAAATATAAAAAAGTAGGAGTCACACAAAATAGGAATTATCAAATTGATTTAGTAAAAGAGTATTATGAAAGTGCAAAGGAAGTACCTTTTATAAGTGGGGGGCTAGCTTATGCATTAGAAAGCGACAAAGTAGATGCTATAGTAATTGATAGTATAAAAGCACTTAGTTTAAACGGGAAAAAATTTTCTACAGCAATAAATAAGGATTATGATACATATGTAATGGTTGTAAATAAATCATTTAAACAAAATAAATTATATGATCAATTTATAAAACTATACAATCAAAGTGTAAAAGAATTAAATGATGAAAACTTGTTTAAAAAAGAACTAGAAAAATATACAGATACAGAGATATCAAAAGAAGTTTGGGGTGAGTTTAAAAAGTGGAAGTTAAAGTTTCGTGCAAATACAGAAATAAATAAAAAAGAGGATTAAATAAAAAGTTTTTAGATGCATTTTATAAAATATTATTATTTATAGTGATAATAGGAATATGGCAAATAAGTGCGCAAAGGATAGGGAGCTCACTTTTACTTCCTATGCCAATGGATGTGTTTCATGGATTTATAACATGTATAACAGACCCTGAAATTGTAAAAAACGTATTAATTACTATGCAAAGAGTATTAAAGGGATTTATGTATGCTATGGGATTTGGACTTCCTCTAGGACTTATTATGGGGTTCTCATCAACATTTGAGAAGGTATTTTCTCCAGTCGTAGATTCAGCAAGACAAGTACCTATAATGGCTTGGGTTCCATTAACTATAGTATGGTTTGGTATAGGAGATGGGCCAACGATATTCTTAATAGCTTTTGCAGGAGTATTCCCTATAATCCTTAATACAATTCAAGGAGTTAGATCTATATCAAAAGATTATTACAATGCAGCAAAAAGCATGGGGGCATCTCCATTTGTAATATTTACTAATGTAATGCTACCAGCAGCTCTTCCGGATATTTTAACTGGAGCAAGACTTGCAATAAGTACTGGTTGGATGTCTGTAATCTGAGCCGAGTTTATAGCAACGAGTGCCGGTCTCGGTTACTCTATGGTACAAGCTCAAACAATGATGAATACTGAGCTTTTAATTGGACTTATGATATTTGCAGCATTAATAGGATTTATAATAGATAGAATATTAAAATTTATAAACAAGAGCCTTTGCAAATGGAGGTTTGATAATTAATGAAACTAAAAATAGACAATATAAGTAAAACCTTTATAAATAATAAAGTAGAACATAAAGTATTAGAGGATATAAACCTAGACATAAAAGAAGGGGAATTTGTATCATTACTAGGTCCATCTGGTTGTGGTAAAACTACATTATTAACTATAATAGGAGGTTTTCAAACGTGTGAAAACGGTCAAGTTTTACTAGATAATAGAGTAGTAGATAAACCAGGTATAGATAGAGCATTTGTATTTCAAAATTATGCATTATTTCCGTGGAAAACAGTAAAAGGAAATGTTGAATTTCCAATGAAGCAACAAAAAATGTCTAAAAAAGAAAGAGAACAGAGATTAGAAGAACTATTATCAATATCAGATTTAAAGGGAAAAGAAAAGATGTATCCACATCAGCTATCAGGGGGAATGAAGCAAAGGGTCGCTGTTATAAGAGCACTGGCATGTAACCCAGAAGTTCTTTTAATGGATGAGCCTTTAGGAGCGGTTGATTTTCAAATGAGACAAAATCTTCAAGAAGAACTAGAAAATATTTGGATGAAAAAAAGATAACTGCAATAATGGTTACTCATGATGTAGATGAGGCGGTATATATGAGTGACAGAGTTGTAGTTATGTCTAGAGATAAAGGGTGTATATTAGAAGATTTAAAAATAGATCTAGATAGACCAAGAGAGCGAGAGAGTGAAGAATATCTAGAATATAAAAATAGATTAACAAAAAATTATCAGCATGTTATGGAGTATAAAATTAAAATGGAAACAATAAATATAGGGATTTAAACCAAATACAAAAATATTAGAGTATCGATTATGGATATGATAATAGAAAAGAAAAGACCTGTAAGCTTAGAGGAAAGTGTAGTTTTTTTAGAAGATAAACTAAACTTAAAAAAGAATATATAAAAGAAACTCTAGAATTGTTTATAGATAAAAACATAATGGTTGTAGATGATGATGGATACATAAATTTTATATATCCAGTATCAGCTCATCCAACTATGCATAGAGTTAAACTTGCAGATAATAGAGAGTTTAATGCAATGTGTGCAATTGATGCAATGGGATGGAGGTGTACTTTTAATCAAGATATAGATATAAATTCTAAATGTTATGTAACTGGAAATGAAATAAATATATCTATAAGAGATGGAAAAGTAACAAGTTCAAACAATCCTGATTTAAGAGTGCTTCATTTAAATTTGGATAAGCATGAAAATTGGGCATCTAGTTGTTGAAACATTATGAATTTCTTCTGGACGAAGAATGAATTTGATGAATGGGTAAAAGAAAATGGATTTGAAAATGATGAAGATATATACTGCTTAGATATAAATGAAGCTATGGATGCTTCATATGACATATTTTATGTAGGCTAAAAAAGAAGCTACCTTAAACAGGTAGCTTCTTTGATTTTTCAAATAAAATTCATTTACTATTTTTAGATTTGTAGTATAATAAGTACTTATATAAAAGTGATTTATCACGAAATTAAACTTTTAGGTATATATTAAACTTGTGCCTATATTGTGAAAGACAGGTGATGTCGGTATGAAAAAAATAGTATGCTTACTACTAGTAGTAATGACTATGGGAGGTATGTATTATTTTTCTAGTCAAGAAGGAGATGTATCAAAACAACAATCTGATACAGCTGTTAATGTAATTGATAAAATTAGATCAGAAGTAAATTTAAAAGATCATAATATAATAAGTGTAAAAGAAAAAGTTTTTGACAAACTTAAGCAGTATGGAGATAAGGGGTATATAGTTAGAAAAATGGCTCATTTTAGTATATATGCAGGTATAGGATTTTCTATAAGTCTACTTATATATGCTCTTAGTAGAAGAATATACATAGCTAGTATTGTAGCCATGATAGCAAGTATATCATATGCTTATTATGATGAGATGAGACAGTTAGCGGTAGCTGGAAGAGTAGGTAGCATGAAAGATGTTCTTATAGACTCGTCAGGGGCTCTTACGGGCATATTAATACTATTTGTAATAGTGATAGTGTTTAAAGGGATTAGAGGGTTCTTTAACTTTATATTTAAAAGACATAGTAAAGCTGTATAGGGTTACTTCGTGGGATTATGTATAAGTTTCTTACAACAGGCTGGAAAAAAGCCTGGAATGTTTCGAAACTTACACATAATCCCACTTCGTTTTTTATGGATATAAAAAGTGAGAAAGATTCTCAAAAAGACTGGAATGTTATTGGTAATATTTGGTATAATTAGAAAGCTAATAATTTGTAATTACAATTTTAATAATAAATTATTATAATTTATAGAGTTATATCATTTTTAAGGAAGGGAATTTAACTATGATAAATGAAGAAAGATTACCTCATGTTATATTTAGGGTAGCTGATAATTTATATGCAATTGACAGTAGTGTGACAATTGCATTAACTGAGCTTCCTGACAATATAACTTCGATACAAAAAAGTGAAAAGAGTGAATTAGGGGTTATGCAACTAAGAAATCAAATAGTACCAGTTTTAAGTATGAGAAGTTTATTTGGATGTAAGTCATCTGAAGAAGAATATGAAGATTTTAAAGCTATGATAGATATTAGAAAAAATGATCATATTAAGTGGGTAAATGAATTGAAAAATTCAGTGTATGAAAATAGAGAATTTACTTTAACTACAGATCCACATCAATGTGCATTTGGTAAATGGTATGATAATTTTTCAACTGATATACAAAGTATAAATTTTCATATGAAAAGATAGATTCACCACACACTTTACTACATGAAATAGCTATAGAAGTTGAAAAATGTAAAAAGAAAAAATGAAGAGATTAGGAAAAAAATTGCTAGATTTGCTTAATAAAGCAGAAAAACAATATATGGAAAAGTACTTGAATATTA